>DASYCF010000956.1:0-5317 GCA_036500365.1 Byssovorax sp. | reverse complement strand
CGGCAAGGGCGGCGACGACGAGCGCGCGCGCCACGGTGCCGAGTCGATACACGACGACGCCCGGCAGCAGCGAGAACAGCGCGACGACGGCGGGCAGGACGAGCTCGACGTGCGGGCCGAAGAGGGGCACGGGCCCTTGCTTCGCGAGCTCGACCGCGCCGTGCCCGAGCAGGTACCCGGCGCCGCAGCCCATCGCCGAGAAGAGCGCGGCGACGAGGAACGCGTTGAGCCCGAGGCGCAGCGTGAGCGCGCTCTTCTTCGGCGCGGCGCCGGCGCGCGCGGGCGCGGCCTTCGCCGCAGGCTTCGCGCGCGCTTCGCCGTCGACGGCAGGCGCCTTCGTCTTCGCTTGCGCCTTGTCCTCCGCGGCGGGGGCGGCGTCGCTCCCGGGAGCAGGCGCCATGTCGGCCTCGAGGCTCGGCGAGCTCGCCGCCAGGCGTCGCGCCGGCTTGGTCTGTGCCTCGCGTTGAACGGGCGCGTCGCTCGCAGCGTCGGCCGGAGGCGGCGTCGACGGCGCCGCCGCGGCGCTCGCCGGCGCCGGGTCGTCCTTCACGCGGAGCTGCCAGCCGTACGCCTTGAGCTTGCGGCCGAGCAGGCCCTTGTCGTGCGCGCTCGTCGCGGCGTCGTTCAGCACGTCGACGCCGTGTCGCACGCTCCCGAGGTCGGCCATCGCGCGCGTGAACTCGGGCGTGCCTGGCTCCGCCTTCAGGCCGGCCGCCCGCGCCGCGCTTCGGTACCAGACGTCGGCCTTGTCGGCGTCGGCCTTGTAGGCGATGCCCTGCTCGTACAGGTTCGCGAGGTACACCTTCGCGGGCAGCGACCCGCCGTCGGCCGCGGCGCGGAGCTCCGCCGCGCCGGCCTTCACGTCCTGCGGGACGACGCCGCCCGCGAGCAGAAACAGCGCGACGGAGTATTTCGCGTCGACGCTGCCGAGCGACGCCGCCGCGCGGTAGCACGCGAGGCACTTGCCGAGGTCGCGCTCGATCGCGCCGCCGCCGACGCGATAGGCGCGCGCGAGCCGCATGATGCCGTCGACGTCGCCCGCTGCCTTGAGCCGCTCGAGCCCCGCGTCGCCGTCGGCTGCGTTCGCCTCGAGCTCGGCGATCGCCTCGAGCTCGGCGAGGGCGTCCGCCTCGGCGGCGTCGTCTGCGTCGGCGTCGGGCCGCTCAACGGGCGTGGGCATCGTCCTCCGAGAGCTGTCGCAGCATCGTCGTCAGCTCGGCGACGCCGGGGGCGTTCGCGTCGAGCTCGGCGCGCACGCCGCGGTTCGCGAGGTAGAACGGGCCGAGCTCGCGCTGCCACGCCTGCCAAAAGCGCGCGCCCGCGAACACGATCTCGACGTCGGCGCCGGGCTTCGAAGGGCTCGGCTCGTCGAGCTCGAGCGAGCCCCACTCGATCGCGCCCTCGCGGTCGCTCGAGCCGCTCGTCGCCGGCGCCTCCGAGAACGAGAGCCGCACGGGCGACGCGACGACGGCGCGCTCGCGCTTCGCGAACAGGTAGAGCAGCGCGTCGGCCACCTTGATCTCGAGGATCGTCGCGACGACGGCGACGTCGACCGTCGTGCGAGAGAAATAGGGCAAGAGCGCGTTTCCGAGCACGGGCAAGAGGGCCTTCGCGGTGAGCACGTCGCGCACGAGCTGATCGACGAGCGCGTGCGGCACGCCGAGCGACGTCGCGCGGACGCGCGCCGCGGCCTTCTCGGCCCACGCCTTGAGGATGATCGCGAGCGCCTTCTTCACCTTGTCGCTCGCCTTCACGCTCATCGGCGAGACGAACGCCACGGCGGCGCGCACGTCGGCCTCGAGCTCCGCGTGCGGGACGACGATCGCGCGGACGAGCTCGCCGAACGCGGCGCCGCTGTAGCGACGCTTCATCTCGCGCCCCACCGCGTCGAGCAGCGCGTTCGCCGTCGCGAGCACGCGCTCGCGCTCCTCGGCCTCGTCGCGGCTCGGCGTCAGCGCCTTGAGCAGCGCGACGAGCTCGGCGCGGACCATCGCGGCCTCGTCGGCGAGCTCGCTGCCCTTCACGTCTTCGGCCATCTTCGCGCGCAAGGCGTCGGCGAGGAGCGGCACGCCGCTCTTCGGCAGGCCGTTCGGCGCGTCGCCCTCGACCGCGAGCCACTTCACCTCGGCGTCCTTCACGAACCGCGCGACGGCGCGCGACTCGAAGTAGCCCTTGCGCACGACGTCCCAGTCCGGCTCGCCGGGCTTGAGCGTGAGCATCTGATCCGCGTACGGGTTGCGGATCCAGAAGAGGTTCGTGAACGCGCGGCCCTTCGCGCCCCAGTTGCCGATCCAGCTCGCCGCGCTCTTCGCCCAGAAGTCGACGCACGCCTCCTGCACGCGCGAGTCCCAGCGATCCTTGCCGTTGTCGCTCCGCAGCGCGCCGAGGCTCGTGTCGAACTTCGTCAGCGCGAGGAACAGACTCGGCGTCTCGATCTCGTGCGCCGTCGCCGGCGTCGGCCCGCCGTGGCGGATCTTGAGCCACGCCTCGACCTGCGACTGGAGCTGGATCGCCTCGGGCTTGGTCGGCCCGGGCGAGCACAGGACGAGGGCCGTGATCTCGCGATCGAGCGACGCCTGCTCGAACAGGAACGTGAGCTTGCCGCGCTTGTACACCTCGATGGCCGAGTCGAGCTTGCCGCTCGAGAGCTCCGCCTTGCCGAAGCCGTTGATGCCCTTGAGCGCGCGGCCGCCCGGGAAATCGAGGATGTCGGCGCGCTCGAGCAGCGAGCCGGGCGCGGGCTTCAGCGGCATGCGGATCTCGGCGATGAGCGCGGAGAGCACGCCTGGATCGACGGCGACCTCGCGCGCGCCGCCGCCCGTGATCGCGAACACGCGCACCACGTCCTTGCCGCTGCCGAGCGCGTTCAAGCACGACGCGTCGATGACGCTCGCGCCCTCGCTCGACGCGCGCACCTGCTCGAGCGTGACCTCGACGAGCGCGGCGTGCGCGCACGCGTCGAGCCCGGCGACGAGTAGGCGCAAGAGCGCGTCGAGATCGGGCGCGTAGCCGGGGCCGCCCCACAAGAGCGAGAAGACGTGCAGCCACCCGCTCGTCGTCTTCACGTCGGCCTTCCACGCGCCGCTCTGCATGGCGGCGTGCCGACGGAGCTCGTTCAGGTACGGGTGGCGGTCCTGGTACTTCTTCGTGAGGTCGTGCCACACCGCGTCCCACGCGGCGGCGAAGACCGGCGGCGCGGCGGGGCCGGTCACGAGGCGCGCGGCGCGGAGGGCCTCGGCCACGCGATCGGCGTCGAGGGGCGGCGACGTGCACTCGACGAGGAAGCCCGTCGCGAGCGAGGCGACGACGCTCTCGAGCGAGAGCAGCCTGCACGCGAAGTCGCCGCGCGACGGCTCACCGCTCGCGGCCGTCGAGAACCGCGTGACGACGCCCGTCGACTCGACGCCCTTCGCCGGGTTGATCTCGCGCAAAAAATCGAGCGATTTGCCGCGGCACGACACCTCGAGGCTCCCGAGCTCGTGCGAGAGCAGCGCGCCGATGAGGAACGACTTGCCCGCCTGCGACGGGCCGAAGAAGCCCACGCACGCGGGCCTGTGCGCCGACGCGGCGAGCTTGTCGGCGCGCACCGCGAGCTCTCGCGCGCGCGTCGCCTCGACCGCGGCGTCCTCGCGCGTGGACGTCACGACGCGGAGCACGTCCGCCGCGCGCGCGGCGAGCGCGTCGAGATCGCCGGTCGTCGTCGCGCTCACTGGTGCCACGTCCCGCGCTTGTCTTGCCAGAGCACCGTCACCTGCTCGAACGTGTTGCCGGGCTTCAAGACGACCTCGAACTCGTTGCCGCTCGCCTCGCGCGGGGAGCCCGCGGCGAGGAACTGATCGCCCGACGCCACCTTCCAGCGCACGGCGTCCGGGTGGAAGTGTTGGCGGTGCGGCAGCGCGTCGATCGGCACGAGCGGACCGTTCGCGACGACGCGGATTTTGCCGCCCTTTCCGCCCTTTCCGTGGCCGCTGCCGTCGCCGTCGCCCTCGCCGTCCCCCGCGCCGTCGGCCGCCTTGCCGGCGTCCTTCTCCTTCGCGTCGCCTGCGTCGGCGCCTGCGTCCTTCGCCGCGCCTGCGTCCGCTCCCGCGTCGGCCGCGCCAGCGTCGGCCGCTCCGGCATCTGCACCGGCGTCGGCTGGGCCCGCGTCGGCTGCCCCTGCGTCGGGTGAGCCCGCGTCGGCGGCGGCCGCGTGGTCGCCGGCGTCGCTCGCCGAGGCGTCCGCGCCACCGTCGGCGGCGGCCGCGTCGAGGCCCGCGTCGGCCACGGGCGGTGCCGTCGGCGGCTCGCATCCGCGCGCGAGGAACAGGAGCGCCGCGAGCAGCGCCGCGATCGTGAGCGCGACGAGCAGCCACACCCACAGCGGTCGACCCCAGAGGAGCGCGCCGGGGTGCTCCTCCTCCTTGTCCTTGTCCTTGTCCTTGTCCTTGTCCTTGTCCTTGCCCTTGTCCTTGCCCTTGTCGCCGACGGGCTTGGCGGCGTCGGGCGCGCTCTCTGCGGCGCCAGCAGGCGCAGCCTCGGCGGGCGAGGTCTCGGCGTCGGGGCCCGCGGCGCTGGTGGTGGCCTCGGCCTTCGCGGCGGCGGCCGCGGCGGCGCTTGCGAAGAAGCGCTCGAAGCTCCCTTGCCCGAAGACGAACTCCTCTTTGCTCCCGCCGATCGCGCGCGGCGAAGCGCCCCAGTTGATGACGACGAGCTTCTTCCGCGACGGATCGTAGAAGTAGTTCTCGGCCGCGGCGTCGAGCGCGGGCACGCTGAACGCCTTCGCGTACTTCGCGTAGCCGCTCTTCGGGTCGTCGAGCTCGCGCACGACGGCCTTCACGCACGCGAGGAAGGCGTCGATCGCGTCGGTCAGATCCGAGGGGGAGCGCGCGCGCGCCTCGGCGAGCGGGACGAGCCCGTCGACGTTCCATCGGACGGTGACGGGCAGGCTGTCGCTGCCCTCGGTCTCGGGCACGAGCAGGCGCCCGCCGAAGAACTTCTCCTCGTTCAGATCGCGCGCGAGCCGCCAGATCGACACGCCGCCGACGAGGTTCGGCAAGAACGTCGGCTTCGCGTCCGAGCTCACGTGATCACCGCGGCCTTCACGCGCACGACGCCGGTCGCCGCCACGCGGCAGAGAAACGCGCTCGGCCGTTGAATCGCCGCGGCCGCCGCGTTCGAGCCCGCGTCGCGCTCGTGCAGGCTCGAGTCGAACGTCGCCGCGTGGTCGATCGCCTCGAGCTTCACGCGCGCGAGCTCGCTGTTCAGCATCGCCGCGAGCAGCGGCGACACCTTCGTCAGCACGGCGGGCTCGAGGCCGCCGTCACGCGGGGCCTTCGGC
>DASYCF010000955.1:0-3099 GCA_036500365.1 Byssovorax sp. | reverse complement strand
ACGAGCTTCGTCCCCTATCGCAAGGTGATCCACAAGATCATCAAGGAGGAGAAGGGCCACCAGGCGCTCGGCGAGCGCATCGTCGTCGAGCTCACCCGCACCGGCGCGTTCGACGCAGTGAAGCAGCCCGCGTTCGACAAGTGGCTCCGTCAGGGCCTGCTCTCGTTCGGCCGGCCCGGCACCGACGGCGCCAAGTACGCGATCGAGGTGGGCCTCAAGAAGCGCGATCCGGCGCCCGTGATGCAAGACTTCATCGACGACATCAAGCCGGCCGTGAAGGCGTGCGGCCTCGTCTTTCCGCCGATGGAGCGCATCGGGATCGTGCCGCCCGCGGCGGGGCTCGACCTCGGCCTCGACGGGGTCGATGTAGCGAAAGCGGAAGGCTACAGCTGAGACGTCTGCGCTCGACATCGGGCGGGCGGCGCGACTAGGGTGCGCCCGCCGTCGGTGGCTGTGGTGGCGCCGCTGGCCCCTTCACCTCTCGTTGTCTCGAGGTCCTCGCGCCATGAAGAACGCCTTCAAGTTCGTCTCCGCCCTCTTCCTCACCGCCGGAATGGTCGTCGCTTGCGCGAGCGGCGACACGAGCTCGACCTCGAACGGTGGCAACACCAGCGGCGGCAACTCGAGCGGCGACAACACGCCCGAAGCCTGCAAGAAGGGCACGGACGCGTGCACGAAGTGCGGAGACGACTCGTGCTGCGACCAGCTCGAGGCATGCGACAGCGACACGAAGTGCAAGGCGCTCTCGAGCTGCGTCGCCGCGTGCATCCAGGCTGCCGGTAGCACGGGCGACCCGACCGCCTGCGAGAACAACTGCCCGAACGTCAGCGACATGGCGACGGTCAACCTCTACAACAAGACCGCGACGTGCGAGGAGACCTCGTGCAAGCAGCAGTGTCTCTGCACCTCCGACGGGACCTCGTGCGGCGACTGCGAGACGTCGAAGTGCTGTGACACGCTCGCCGCCTGCGAGCTGTCGACCGACTGTCTCGAGCTCGACCAGTGCGTCGGCCAGTGCGGCGCCAGCGACCAGAACTGCGTCAACAGCTGCGCCGGTCAGTTCCCCAACGGCGTGACGCCGCTGAACTCGTTCTTCATGTGTCTCCAGAACAGCTGCGCCACGCCCTGCGGCGGCTGAGGCAGACCATGGGCCGGCGCGCGCGGACGCACGTCGCGCGCGCGCTTCGGCTATAGTGGCGCGCGATGCTCCATGTGCGGCGCGAGGACGACTCGCTCGACGCGCTGCTCGGCGTGAGCCTCCCGTCGGAGGTGTTCCGCGGCGTCACGTACAAGACGTCGTGGCGCGTGGGCGACGGCGCGATGAGCGTCGTCTTCTATGCGCTGCGCGCCTCGCCCGACGGTGAGTCGCCCGTCGTCGTCAAGATCCTGCGGCCGTCGTTCGTGTGGCGCGCCGGGCCGACGGCCGCGCTCATCGTGAAGAAGGAGGCGATCGCCCTCGGTCGCCTCAACGAGCGCGTCCCGGCGACGCCGTTCGTCGTGCGCTTCATCGACGTCGGCACGCTGCCCATCCTGCACGACGGGCACGCGCTCGAGCTCCCGTGGGTCGCCGTCGAGTACGTGAACGGCGGCACCGAGGGCACGACGCTCCTCGAGCGCATCAACTACACGCTCAAGACGACGGGCTTCGCGTTCGAGGCGAACCGCGCCGCGAACGCGATCGAGTGCCTCGCGAGCGGGCTCATGGCGGTGCACGACGTCGGCGTGATCCACCGCGATTTGAAGCCCGAGAACGTCCTCTGCTGCGGCCTCGGCGACGGCGAGATGTTCAAGATCGCCGACTTCGGCGTCGCGCGGCCGGCCGGCGTGGCGACGTTCAGCGGCGTCGTCGTCGGCACGCCGGGCTACGTCGCGCCCGAGCTCACGACGATGGACGCGCGCTCCGTCGGCCCGTGGACCGACATCTTCAGCCTCGGCGCGCTCGTCTTCACGATGCTCACGGGTGAGGAGCTCTTCGCCGCAAAATCGCCTGCCGAGGCGCTGATTCAAGCCGTGAGCCCCGCGCGGCGCAGCGTGCTCGAGACGCGCGGCCTCTCGCCCGAGCTCCGCGCGCGCGATCAGGCGTGCCGCGCGATCGACTTCGCGATCCAGCTCGCGACGAGCCTCAAGATCGAGAACCGCCCGCGCCGCGCCGACGCGCTGGTGGCGATGCTCCAGCCCTGGCTGCGCACGCAGGCGCTCGACGTCCGCACCACGCACCGCCTGCAGAGGATCCGCGACGAGGAAGAGGAGAAGACGCAGCTCCAGCGCTGGTCGTGGAGCGCGGTGCGCGGGCCCGCGCGCGTCGTGCGCAACGTCGCGTGGGACGGCGACGGCACGTGCATGGCGGCGACGAGCACCGGGCTCACGTTCTGGAACGGTTCGGCGTGGCAAGACGTCGCGCGCGCCGGGCTCGAGAACCCCGCGGGCGTCCGCTTCGTGCAGCGCGTCTCGCCCGGGACGTGGCTCGTCGGCGGCGACGACGCGACCTTCGCCACGGTCGCGGCCGAGGGCGTGAAGGACGTGCGGACGGTGCGCGGCGCGTTCGCGCGCTTCGACTCGATGTCGGGCGATCTCGACGATCTCGCCGTGCTCGTCGCGTCGACGCCCGGTGAGCCGCCGACGCTGTGCGCGCTCTCCGGCAAGCGATGGCTCAAGCCGCTGCCGCTGCGCGACGTGACCGTCGTCGCCGCGCTCGCCCGCGTCGAGGACGCGAGGTGGCTGCTCGCGGGTCGCCGCGTCGACGGGCGCGCGTTCGCGGCGCTCTACTCGCCGCTCGAGTGGGAGGTGACGGAGGTCGGCGCGCCGAGCGTGCGCGCGTTCCTCGCCGCGTCCGGTCAGCACGAGCGCCGCATCGGCATGGCGGTCGGCGCCGACGGGGCGGTCGTCTGGCGCGCCGACGGGAACATCACGCACGAGCGCGTCGAAGGCGGCCACGATCTGTCGGCCGCGAGCGTCGACGCCGTCGGGCGCGGCTGGGCCGCGGGCGCGGGGCGCATCTGGATCCGCCGCGCCTCGCACTCGAAGCGCGAGCCCGCCGCCCGCTGGGAGCAGGTGTGGCACGACGAAGCGTGGGGCGTGCCCGTCGTGTCGCTCTTCGCC
>DASYCF010000954.1:0-4396 GCA_036500365.1 Byssovorax sp. | reverse complement strand
CAGTCGTCCGGGCGAAGATCGCGCGCGTCGATCACGAGCGCCGCAGCATACCGTGCGATCATGGCTCGATGGCAGCGCGGGCGAAGAAGCGGGAGCGGCTCGGCGTCGACGAGCGCCGCGCGCAGCTCGTCGCCCTCGGGCTCGAGCGGTTCGGCGCGCGCCCCTACGACGAGGTCTCGCTCGACGAGATCGCGGAGGCCGCGGGCATCTCGAAGGGCCTCGTGTACCACTACTTCCCGACGAAGAAGGACTACTACGCCGCCACCGTCGTCGAGGGCGCGCGCAGGCTGCTCGAGATGACGGACGTCCCGCCCGACGCGCCGGCGAGCGAGGTGCTCGCGCGCGGGCTCGACGCGTACCTCCGCTACGTCGAGGCGCACGGACCCGCGTACGCGGCGCTCCTTCGCAGCGGCGTCGGCGTCGACCCCGCGATCGCGCGCGTCGTCGAGGACACGCGCGCCACGTTCATCGCGCGGCTCACGGCGGGCCTCGGCGCGTCGGGCTTCGTCGCGGCGAACGAGGCCGCGGCGCGCGTCGCGATGCGCGGCTACATCGGCCTCGTGGAGGCGGCGTGCCTCGACTGGCTCGATCACGGCGGCGTCACGCGCGAGGCGCTCGCGGCGCTGCTCGCGCGGGCGCTCGGCGATCTCACGCGGGCGGCGGCCGACTGTCCGGTCGAGCGCTGAGGCTCAGGCGCGACGCCCGGCGATCAGTCGAGGTCGGGGGACGGCTCGCTCAGCACGTCGATCGCCGCCTCGTGCAGCGAGTCGTCGTGGTACGCGGCGAGCGCCATCGCGAGGTGACGGAGCGCACGCGAGGACGCGAGGCGCGGCTCGGTGATGGGCGCCGGCGTGGCGTCGGGGGAGTCGGCGCTCGGCGCGCTCGCCGCGGCGCTCGCGATCGGGGCGGCGGCCATCGCCGCCGCCCTGTCCGGCGCGTGACACCCGACGGCGAAGAGGCCCGCGGCGATCACGAAGAGAGCGGAGCGGGTGCAGGACTGGATGGTGCGCGTGTTCATGGGGCGAAGCTCCCTTGCTGTCGTTGTGTCGGGTGGCGCCGGGCGCCGACTCGACCCATCGCAAACGCGAGGCCAACCTTCGAGCGGGGCCGCGGCCGCGATCTCCGGCCGCGCCAGGCACATCGTTCCGAGTCGAAACAGGCGCCGCGTCCCGATTCGGCACGCGTCGGCGCGGCGGGGCACTGGGCGGCGGTTCGTTGTAGGCTTCGCGGAGCGCGCGATGTCACCTCCCCTCTCGCGGCCGTCGCTCGATCACGCGACCCTCGTCGCGGCGATCACGCCGGGCACGTCGCCCTCGAGCGAGCGCGCCCGGCGAGACGCGTGCAAGCTGATCGCGGCGCAGGTCTACCGCGTCGTCGCGGCCGTCCTCGGTCGCGCCTCGCCCGACGTCGGCGACGCGTCGCAGGAGGCGTTCATCCGGCTCTACGACGCGATCCCGTCGTTCGAGCCCGACCCGTCGCGACCGCACGGCGCCGCGGCGTGGGTCAACAAGATCGCGCTGCGCACGACGCTCGATCGCCTGCGCCATCAGCGGCGGATCCCCGAGCGCGCCGACGACCACGACTGCGAGGGCGCCGCCGCCGATTTCGACGTCGAGGATCGCCTCGACGACAAGGAGCTCGTCGCCGCGCTCTTCCAGCGGCTCGACGCGAAGGAGCGCGCCGTGCTCGTGCTGCGATACTGGAGCGAGGAGACCGACGAAGAGATCGCCGAGACGCTCGGCATCCCGCTCGGCACCGTCAAGACTCGCCTGCGCGCGGCGAGCGCCAAGCTGCGGAGCGCGACGCCGCGAATCGAGGTCACCGCCGCGCCGCTCGCCTCGGCGGGCGCCGAGAGGGCCAAGGCATGATCCCCTCGCACGACGAAGACGCCGTCGCTCGCCGCGCGATGTCCGCGCTCGATCGCGATCTCGCCCTCCCCGACGAGCTCGAGGCGAAGATGCTCGGCGCGCTGCCCGTCGACGCGAGGGCGGCCGAGCCCGCATCGGCGCGCGAGCCGCGTCGCGCGCGCGCGCGTGTGGCGAGGTCGGTGCGCGGGTCGACGGCGGCGTTCTTCGCGGCGGCGATCGTCGGGCTCGGCGCGGCGTACGGCGCCGCGTCGCTCTGGACCACGCGTGAAGGTGGCGACGCGAGCGCCGCGCGCGAGTCTGCGGCGGAGTCCGCGGCCGCCGCCGTCGCGCGCGTCGACTGGGAGGACGCGACGCCGTGGCGCGACAAGATGACCGCGCTCGACCAGCTCCGGAGGGATCTCGAGGGCACGCTCCCGCGCGACGCGACGCTCCGACTCGCGCCCGCTTACGTCAACGGCGTCCGGCGCGCTTTCCTCGACGCGACCCAGGCGCACCTCGAGGCGTCGCTCCGCGAAGGTGACGGTCACGCCGACGCCGACGCTGCGCGCGCGTATCTGTTGCTCGGCGATCCCGCGCGCCTCCACGCCGAGGGCGCCTGGGAGGCCGACGCCCTGACTCGGATCGCCGCAGAGGCGATGACGGCGCGCACGAAGCTGCCTGTCGCCGACCTCCGCTCCATCCTGCGCCCGCACGTCGCGCTGTGGATCTTCCTCGTCGAGACCGAGATCGTGCACGGCGCGGCCCTCGACCCGACGGTCGCCGCCGCAGCGCGCAAGAGTCCTTAGGGCGAGCCGTCGAGCCGGAAGTCGACCCTCCGGTTCTTCTGGCGGCCCTCGCCCGTCACGTTGTCCGCGATGGGGCGCTTCGCGCCGAAGCCCTTCGCGCTCAATCGACCGGGCGCCACGCCGTGCTCGACGAGGTACGTCATCACCGAGTGCGCGCGATCGTCCGAGAGCCGCTCGTTCAGGGCGGCGGGGCCGCGGTTGTCGGTGTGACCCTCGATGGCCAGGTGCGTCGCGCTCGGGTTCACGGCGAGGAACTTCACCACCTCGTCGAGGATTGGATAGCTCCGCGGCAGGATGGTGGCCTTCGCCGTTTCGAACTCGATGGGCTTGAGCAGCGTGATCTGCCCATCGGCCTTCGGAGGCTCGATGTAGACAGGACAGCCGTTCTTCTTCGGGTCGGTGCTCGAGGGACCTGGCGCGTTCGGGCACGCGTCGACGGCGTTCGGGATGCCGTCCTGATCGTCGTCGGCCACGGCGGGGCAGCCGTCGTCCGGGTTCGGCGGCAAATGGTCCTCGGGCTCGAGCGGGCACATGTCGACGTCGTCGCAGATGCCGTCGTGGTCCGCGTCCGGGCACGTCGCGCTGCGCGGCGGAAGGCGCCTGTCGGGCGACGGCGGGCGGGTGTCGTGGAGAGGAAACGAATAGCCCACGAACGCGAGCGCGCGCGCGTCGGGTGAATAGCCCGGGAGCACGCGCGTGCCGCCTGCGAGGGAGACGAAGCCGCGCCGCGCGTCGTCGGTGTAGAGCCTGCCCTCGACGAGCCACTCGAGCGGATCGTCCTGCGTGAACGTCGCGCCACGCGCGAGCGACGCCGAACCGAAGACCTCGACGCCGAGCCGGATCGAGCCGTCGCGGAGGGGCACGAACGCGCCGAGCGCGAGCCGCGCCTCGTCGCCGCCGTGAAGGTCGTCGAGCGAGAACGCGGGTCGGAGGGCGACGCCTGCGTTCAAGACGAGCACCGCGCGCTTCATGTCGACCTCGGCGGCCAGGCCGACCGAACCGGACACTGAGCCGTCGCTCGCGTACGAGAATCGATTGCCGATCGGCGCGAACAGCGAACCGTCGGCGCCGAGCGAGAACGCGCGGTCCGCCGTTCGAAACATCACGACGCGCATCGTCAGGCGCGCGTCCATGAGCGCGGCGACGGTCGGGCTCGCGTCGTCGTCCGCGCCGATCGCGCCGTCTCCGGTCGGGTTCGTCGTCTGCGCGACGATCGCGGGCAGCTCGGCCTGGAGCGAGACGCGGTCGTCGATCTCCACGCCGAAGCTCGGGTACGCGATCGTCTGCGTCGTGACGGGCGTCGTGAGATCGCCGCGCGCCTTCTCGCGCCGCTCGGCCGAGAGCTCGTCGACGAGCCGAAGCGGGTTCGCCGCGAAGCCTACGCCGAGCTGACCGAAGAAGCGCGTCGTCGCGCCCATGTGGGGGCGCCACACGGCGATGCCGTCGTCGGGCGCGCCGCCCACCTGCAGCCGATCGAGCGTGAACGTGGCGCTCTGCGCGCGCGCGTCCCTTCCCGCGAAGCTCGACACGACGAGCGCGAGGGCGATGAGCCAGGGACGCAGAGAACCATGCGGCGCGCGGACGGCGCGCGCCGGGACGAGAGCTCGCATGCTCCACCTCGAGGCGAAGAAAGGACGCGTCGGCGCGCGGACGCCCCGAGCGGTAAGCTCGGGCGCGCGCACCTCGATCAAGGAACGTCGAACGACCGCCCGGCGGATTTCACCTCGGCAAAAAAAGCCGCCG
>DASYCF010000953.1:0-6870 GCA_036500365.1 Byssovorax sp. | reverse complement strand
CGACGGCGGCCCATTGAGCGCCGAGATCGACACGGGGTCGCTCTCGTCCGGCGCGTCGAGCTTGTGCGCGCCCGACTGACCCGAGCGGAGGCGCGACGCGGTCGCCCTCGGCGCGCTCGGCGGTCCCTTCGGCAGCGTGGGCAGCGGGCGCGGCTCGCTGCTCGACGAGTCGGGCACGCTGAACGCGCTCATCTGCGGCTGCGCCGGCAGCGGACCGAGCACGGACTCGAGGTCGGCCGCCTTGCGCGGCACGCCGCCCTTCGCCGCGATCTTGTCGACGCCGTCGTTGATGTCGGCGGCGATCTTCTTGTAGGCGCCGCCGAAGCGGCTCGGCTGAAGCGCGTCGATCTCGCCCTTCGCGAGGCGGGCGACCTGCGCGCGGAACACCTGGATCGGCCGCGTGTGCTCGATGAAGGTGAACACGAGCCCGAGCGCCGCGACGAGGATGACGCCGAGCACGAGCCAGAGCGTCGGCACCTTGGCCTTGTCGGTCACGTCGGCCTGCGACACGAAGTCGGTCGGCGACTTCACCGCCACGGCGAGGCGGCCGACGGCGTAGCCCGCGCCGAGCTCCCACGCCTCGCCCGGCAGGCGCGCGTAGACGACGCCGAGGTGCTCGCCGATGACGCGCACCTCGCTGCGGCCCTTCTCCTGGTAGTCCTTGTTGTCGTCGAGGTGCTTGAGGTCGCTCGTGATGAGGTCGAGGTTCGCCTTGTCGAAGCCCTCGGGCGCGCCGGAGGCGACGCGGCCGCCGTCGGCGTAGAAGCCGACCGCGGCGCCCGTGCGCTTCGACACCGAGCGCGCGAACGTGTCGTCGACGATCTTCGCGCCGACGATCGCGCCGACGGGCTCGCCGCCGGCCTTGTCCTCGACGGGGCGAGCGACGATGCGGTAGATGCGACCCTTCCAGATCCACGCGTCGTCCCGGATCCAGCCGTGCAGCGCGTCGGCGACGACGGCGAAGCCGCCGAGCTCCCAGTCCTGCGTGTGCTCGAAGCCGACGTTGGCGATGACGCGGCCGTTCGCGTCGACCGCCCACATCGCGTCGAACTTCATGTCGCCCGCCTGCTTCGCGTGCGCGGCCGCGAGGCCGAGGCGCACCTTCTCGCGCACCTCGTTCACGGTCTTGTCGTCGGTCGCCGCGCTCGCCTTCGCGAGGCCGGCCTCGATGTCGGCGTTCAGCGTGACGGGGATGAGCTCGCTCGAGCGCTTGCGCGCGTCGTCGCGGAGGAACCAGTCGACGGCGCTCGAGTCTGCGGTGAGCGCGTCGGCCATCGCGCGGGCGCCGGCGTGGTTGTACATCTGCGCGGCGACGAACATCGTGAACACCGCGCCGCCGAGGGCGAGCGCGAGCACGACGTACCAGAATCGCGAGAGCAGCATCTCAGGTGCCCCCGTCCGCGCTGTCCTTGCCTTCGCTGACCACGAGCGGGCTCTTGAGCTCCTGCTCGTTCGGCTTCGGCCGGACGTCCACCTCGAGCTCGCTGCCGACAGGCTCGCCGTTGAAGTAACCGCGCAGGCGGTAGTGCCCCGGCTCGAGCTCGAGCGCGAAGTCGCCCGTGCGGTTGAACGGGTAGCCGACGGCGACCGCCTTCGGCTCGACGACGATCCACGACCGGAGGCTCGGCGTCGCCTTGTCGCGGATCTCGTACTTGCCGGGGCCCGGCGGCGTCCACGTGCGCTGGCTCGACGGCGCGGTCGGCGTGGGCTCGAGGCCCTTCTTGCCCGTGTCGTAGATGGCGTGCGCGAACGGGTCGTGGTTCTCGAACTGGATCATCTGCCCGGGCGCGACGACGAGCGTGACCGGCGTGGTCCTGCCGCCCGCGATGACGACGCGCATCGGCCGCTTGTCGGGCTTGCCCTCCTCGCCGAGCGCCGCGATGCAGAGCTCCTTCGGCAAGAAGGCCGTGAGCGCGCGCACGTCCTGGCGCACGGTCGCGGAGGGTTCGCGGAACGTGTAGCGGTGGAGGTTCGGGTCCTTGGCCTCGTTCCACACCGGGTTCATGAGCTTCTGCGCGCCCTGCGTCTTGCCCTTGACGACGGCCGCGAGGGCGACGCCCGGCAACGCGAGGAGAGCGACCACGACGAGCGTGCGCCGTACGGCCCGACGCGCGCCAGCGACACGACGCTTTGGATCCATGCGACCCGCGAACGTAGCGGAACGCACACTCGAGCGAAACCGTCACGATCGCGACCCGCAGGCAGCGCGGCCGGCCGCGATCGGGCGCGTATTTCCGCCCGATTGACACGAAGGACGGCCTTGGTAGAGTCGCGGCCCCTCGAGCCGGCCCTGGCGCACGGAGCCCCGAATGAACCTCCGCGAGCTGAAGCAGAAGCCGATGATGGAGCTCGCCGCCCTCGCGAAGAGCGAAGGCGTCGAGGGCGCGCGCAAGGTCGACCTCGTGCTCGCGCTCCTCAAGGCGTTCGCGGCGAAGGGCCAGCCGATCTCGGCCGACGGCGTGTTCGACGCCGCGGCCGAGGGCTTCGGCTTCCTGCGCGCCGAGGAGACCGCGTTCCTCCCCGCGCCCGACGACGTGTACGTGCCGCCGTCGCAGGTGCGCAAGCTCGGCCTCCGCGCGGGCGACGTCGTGAGCGGCGCCATCCGCCCGCCGAAGGAGCGCGAGGCGTATTTTTCGCTCGTCCGCGCCGAGTCGGTCAACGGCGCCCCGCCCGACGGCGCAGAGCGCCCGCGCTTCGACGACTTCGCGCCGCGTTACCCCGACGTCGCGTTCAAGCTCGAGCACGGGGCGACCACGCTCTCGACGCGCATCCTCGATTTGCTCTGCCCCATCGGCAAGGGCCAGCGCTGCCTCGTGGTGTCGCCGCCGCGCGCCGGCAAGAGCGTGCTCCTGCGTGAGATCGCGGGCGCCATCGCCGCGAACCACCCCGAGGCGCACGTGTCGGTCGTGCTCGTCGACGAGCGGCCCGAGGCCGTGACCGAGATGCGCCGTGGCTTCCCGGGCGAGGTGCTCGCGTCCATGTTCGACGAGGCCCCCGCGCGCCACGTACAGCTGGCCGAGCTCGCGCTCGAGCGCGCCAAGCGGCTCGTCGAGCTGGGCAACGACGCGGTGGTGCTCCTCGACTCGATCACGCGCCTCACGCGCGCCTACAACGCGCTCTCGCCGCACGGCGGGCGCGGCACCGCGGGCGTCGTCGACCCGGGCGCGCTGCAGAAGGGCAAGCGCTACCTCGGCGCCGCGCGCGCCGTCGAAGGCGGCGGCTCGCTCACGCTGATCACGACCGCGCTCGTCGACACCGGCTCGCGGATGGACGACGTGATCTTCGACGACGTGAAGGGCGCAGGAAACAGCGAGATCCACCTCGACCGACGGCTCATGGAGCGGCGCGTGTTCCCGAGCTTCGATCTGAACAAGACGGCGACGCGCAAAGAGGAGGCGCTCTTGCCCGAGCGCGTGCTCCTCCGGGCGCGGCTCCTCCGCTCGCTCCTCCAGCCGCTGAGCGCCGTCGAGTCGATGGAGTTCTTGCTCGAGAAGCTCGCCGGCACCGCCGACAACGACGACTTCTTGGCGCGCATGAACAGCTGATCCGCGCGGCGAAGGCGGCGAGGCAAGTCGCGAGCCGTTCGTGTTAGCGTCACACCGTGACCGGTCGCGTCGATCGCACGAAGGAGCTCTCGGCTCGCGTCAGCGAGCTCGAGGACCAGCTCGCGCGCTCCGACAAGACCGTCCAGGCGCTCCGCGAGGTCGGCCTCGCGCTCGGCAGCACGCTCGATCTCGACCAGCTGCTCGAGCTCATCCTCACGAAGATCACGGAGCTCCTCGAGGGCGACCGCGCGACCCTCTACCTCCTCGACGAGCAGCGGGGCCGGCTGCTCTCGCGCATCATGATCGGCGACGAGGCGCAGTCGATCGAGCTCCCGCTCGGCGAGGGCGTCGCCGGCTACGTGGCCAAGGTCGGCCGCGCCGTCCGCGTGAAGGACGCCTACCGCGACAAGCGCTTCAACAAGGAGTGGGACGAGATCACCGGCTACCGCACGCGCTCCGTGCTCGCGGCGCCGATGAAGAACCACGTCGGCCGCACGATCGGCGTCATCCAGGTCCTCAACAAGCAGCGCGGCGTCGGCGAGTTCTCGCAGCACGACGAGGAGCTGCTCACCGCGCTCGCCACGCAGGCGGCCGTCTCGATCGACAACTCGCGCCTGTTCCTCTCGGTCATCCAGAAGAACATGCAGCTCGTCGAGACGAAGGAGCAGCTCGAGCACCGCGTGAGCGACCTCAAGCTCCTCTTCGAGCTCGAGACGGCGATGAGCGGCGCGAGCACGATGGAAGACCTCGCGCGGGCCGTCGTGGCCGAGGCCGCGCGCGCGTGCGACGCGAGCGCCGGCGCGCTGCTCGTCGACGAGGCCGAGGCCGGCGTGTGGCTCTACTTCGTCGACGTCGCGACCGCCCCCGGGCAGGACGGCCGGACCGACGTGCGTCGCCACGCGGTCAAGCGCAACGAGGGCGTCATCGGCTGGGCGATGACGCGCAACCGCGCCGTGAGCCTGCCGCAGGACCACGCGCGCGCGAACGAGACGGGCGACGGGCCGGTGTCGGCGCGGCTCGGGCACATCCTCCACCTCGACGTGCGATCGGCGATCGCCGTGCCGCTCGACGGCGAGGGCGACGACGCGGTCGGCGCGATCGCGCTCTACAACTCGAAGAATACGCACTTCTCGCAGGACGACCGCGCGCTCCTCCGGCTCGTGTCGGCGAACGCGTCGACCGCGGTGCGCCTCTTCCGCGTGCGCTACGAGCGCGAGCGCAGCGAACGCCTCACGACGATCGGCCGGCTGCTCTCGGGCGTGATGCACGACATGCGCACGCCGCTCACCGTCATCAGCGGCTACGTGCAGCTCATGGTCGCCGCGACGCACGCCGAGCAGCGCGAGGAGCACGCGCGCCAGATCCTGAAGCAGTTCGACGTCATCAGCGCGATGCAGCGCGAGGTGCTCGGCTTCGCGCGCGGCGAGCGCTCGATCCTCGTGCGCAAGGCGTACCTGATGAAGTTCTTCGAGGACATCGAGTCGCAGCTCCGCCACGAGATCGCGGGCACCAACATCGATCTCGTCGTCGACGTGCAAGACCGCGGCACCGCCCGCTTCGACGAGGGCAAGATCACGCGCGTGCTCCACAACCTCGCGCGGAACGCGATCGAGGCGATGGGCGACGCGGGCGGCAAGCTCACGATCAGCGCCGTGCGCGAGGGCCAGGAGCTCGTGCTGCGCGTCGCCGACACGGGCAAGGGCATCCCGAAGGAGGTCGAGGAGAAGCTCTTCCAGTCCTTCGTCACGTCCGGCAAGCGCGGCGGCACCGGCCTCGGCCTCGCGATCGTGAAGAAGATCGTCGACGAGCACGCGGGCACGATCGAGGTCGCCTCGAGCCCCGGCGGCGCGACGTTCACGCTGCGCCTGCCCATCGAGGGGCCGCCGGTCGATCGAAGCGGCTCCGCTGCCGCGGGGCGCGACCCGAAGGCCGAGGCGCAGCCGCACGCGCGCGGCGGCGACAAGAAGAAGAGCACCGTGCCGGCGGCGCCGCACGGGCGCGAGAAGGCGCGCGCGACGGACCGTCCGCCGGCCGCGCACGACGGCGAGCCGAAGCAGCGCGCGCACGCGACGACCGAGGCGCGGCGCCCGTGAGCGCTGCGCGCGGCGACTCGACGCTTCGCCTGCCGCTGCTCGCCGCCCACGAGGCCGCGCTCGAGACGTGCGTCTACTGCCCGAAGCTCTCGCGCGCGGCGTGCCCCGTGTCGAACGCCGAGGCGAGCGAGACCACGACGCCGTGGGGCAAGATGAGCCTCGCGTATTTCGCGGCGCGCGGTGACGTGCCGGTCGACGCCGAGCACGCCGAGCCGGCGTGGGCCTGCACGGGCTGCTACGGCTGCCGCGAGCGGTGCGATCACAAAAACGACGTCGCCGCCGCGCTGACCGACGCGCGGGCGGAGATGTTCGAGCACGGCGCCGCGCCCGCCGCCGCGCGCCGCGTCTCCGCGACGTGGACCGACTTCGAGGCCGAGGTCGCCCGCGCCGTCGACGCGATCGATCCCGCTCGCGACGCCTCGGGCGCGGCGGTGCTCGTCGGCTGCGGGTACGCGCGGCGCGCGCCCGAGGTCGCGAAGGACGCGCTGGCCGCGACGTCGGCGCTCCTCGGCGGACCGGTGCGTGCCTCGCGCGCGTGCTGCGGCCTGCCGCTCCTCCACGCGGGCGATCGGTCCGGCTTTCGGCGGGCGATCGCGCGCGCGGCCGACGAGCTCCGCGCCGCGAAGCGCGCCGTCGTCGTCGATCCGGGGTGCGCGCGCGCGCTGCTCGTCGAGGCGCCGCGCGTCGGCGTCGCCGCGCCGGACGTCACGCTGTTCGTCGATCTCGCCGCGAGCTCGCTCGGTCGCCTGCGCCCGCGCGGCGCGCCGGAGGCCGTGCGCTACCACGACCCGTGTCAGCTCGGTCGAGGGCTCGGCCGGTACGACGCCCCGCGCGCCGTCGTCGCGGCGGCGACGGGCAAGCCCGCGCTCGAGTTCCAGCGCTCGCGCGCAGGCGCGGAGTGCTCGGGCGCCGGGGGCATCTTGCCGGCGACGCGCCCCGAGACGTCGCGCGCGATCGCCGACGCCCGGCTCGCCGAGCACGCGTCCCTCGGCGGCGGTCGCCTCGTGACGGCCTGCGCGTCGAGCCTGCACCGCTTCCGATCGCGGGGCGTCGCGGCCGAGGACCTCGCGTCGCTCGTCGCCCGCGCGCTCGGTGCCTGACGGTCCTCGACGCGAGCGGCTCGCGCTGCCCACGTCGACGGGCCACGCGCCTTGGGGTACGAGCTTCCAGAGGGAGCCATCATGACCAGCGAACCCACGCCGAGCTCGGACCGCGTCATCATCGTCGGCCTC
>DASYCF010000952.1:0-1899 GCA_036500365.1 Byssovorax sp. | reverse complement strand
TGCTCGCCGCCGGCCTCGCCCAGCGCCGCGCGATCGCGGGCGACGCCGCGTCCGCGCGCGCGTGACCTCCCGGCCGACGGCCCTTCCGCGCCGCGTTGGCCCGTGGTAACGAGTGTCGCGTGCAAGGGCGGTCGATCTTCGCGCAGGGGCTCTTCGAGGGGCAGGTCGTCGTCGTCACGGGCGGCGGCAGCGGCATCGGCCTCACGACCGCGCGGGAGGCGGCGTACCTCGGCGCGTCCGTCGCCGTGTGCGGCCGCAAGACCGACAAGCTCGACGCCGCGCTCGCCGCGCTGAAGGACGACGGCATCGGCGCAGATCGCGCGCTCGCCCTCCCGTGCGACATCCGCGAGCCGGAGCAGGTCGCCAAGTTCGTCGACGCCGTGCTCGCGAAGTTCGGCAAGATCGACGTGCTCGTCAACAACGCGGGCGGGCAGTTCCCGAGCCCCGCGTCGCAGCTCTCGCCGCGCGGGTTCGAGGCGGTCGTTCGCAACAACCTGAACGGCACCTTCTACATGACGCGCGAGGTCGCGACGCGCGCGATGATCCCCGCGAGGCGCGGCCGAATCGTGATGGTCACGGCGATGGTCGCGCGCGGCTTCCCCGGCATGGCCCACACGGGCGCGGCGCGCGCCGGCGTCGAGAACCTCGCGCGCTCGCTCGCCGTCGAGTGGGCCGAGCACGGCGTGCGCGTGAACGTCGTCGCCCCCGGCAACAACATCCGCTCGAGCGGCACCGCGCAGTACGGGGACGAGGCGCTCGAGCTCGCGCGCAAGGCCACGCCGATGAAGCGCCTCGGCACGGTCGACGAGGTGGCGCGCGTCATCCTGTTCCTCGCGAGCGACGCGAACGACTTCGTCACCGGCTCGATCTACGGCGTCGACGGCGGCATGCCGCTCTGGGGCGACATCTGGCACATCCCGGAGCCTGCGCCGCGGGGCGCGCCGGGCTAGCCGCGCGATGGCCGCCGACGACGACCAGCCGGGCGACGCCGCCGAGCCGACCGGGCTCGACGCGCTCCGCGACGTGGTGGGCCCGGCGACGCCCGAGCCGCCGCGCAGCGCGAGCTTCGTGAGCTCGCGGCCGGACGTCGATCCCGTCGGCGCCACCATCGCGTCGCTCCCGTTCTCGCTCGCGGAGCTCGACGCCGCCCGCATGGACGAGGGCAAGGCGACGCGCGTCGACGGCGCGCGCATCGACGAGCTGCACGTCGACGCGAGCGGGCGCCTCCTGCACGACCTCCCGCCGCCGCCGCCGCCGTCGGTGCAGAGCGTGCCCCTCGTGCTGCGAGTCGAGGCGTGGGGCAAGGCGCACTTCCGCGACTCGCCGTTCTCGTTCGGGCGCGCCCTCTGGCCGATGATGGCGCTCGCGTTCGTCCTCTTCACGCGCTGGCCGGGCACGAACTACATCTTCGACGAGCAGGAGGCGCTGCTCGCGAACCCGTACGTCAACGCGACGGGCGGCCTCGGCTTCTGGGACGCGATCCACCGCGACTTTTGGGGCCTCCCGGCGGATCGCAGCGTCGGCTCGTACCGGCCCATCCCGGATTTTCTCTGGCGCTCGCTCTGGCAGATCTCGCACGCGCCCTTCTTTCATCACCTCTACAACGTGGCGCTCCACGCCGTGAACGCGGCGCTGCTCGCGTGGATCGTGAACCGGTGGACGCGGCAAAAGGGCCTCGCGTACCTCGCCGGCTTCATCTTCTTGACGAGCGCCGTGCTGACGGAGGCCGTGAGCGGCATCGTCGGGATCGCCGACGTGCTCGGCGGGCTCGGCGCGCTGCTCGCCGTCGCGGCGCTGTCGCTCTCCGGTCCGGCGATGCCCTTCGCCGTCTTCTTCGCGCTGCTCTTCGGGCTCTTCTGCAAGGAGAGCGCGCTCGTGTGCGTGCCGCTCGTGCCGCTC
>DASYCF010000951.1:0-2896 GCA_036500365.1 Byssovorax sp. | reverse complement strand
GCGTCCGGATGAGCCGCCCGAAGCCCTGCTTCAACGTGATCGCGGCCTCGGGCACGCTGAGGTGCGCGAACGGGTTCTTGCCCTCGGCCTCGAGCGCGGCCGACCGCGCCGCGACGACGGGATCGGTCGGCACGGCGAACGGGATCTTGTCGATGACGACGAGGCGCAGCGCGTCGCCCGGCACGTCGACACCCTCCCAGAAGCTCATCGTCGCGACGAGCACCGCGTCGGTGCGCGCGCGGAACCGGCCGAGGAGCGCCGCCTTCGGCATGTCGCCCTGAACGAAGATCGGCCGGCCGAGCCTCCGCCCGAGGCCCGCCGCGAGCCCGCGCATCGATCGGATCGACGTGCACAAGACGAAGGCGCCGCCGCCCGCGCACGTCACGAGCTCGAACGCGCGCTCCGCGGCTCGATCGAGGAACGCGCCGTCGTTCGCCTCGGGGAGATCTCGCGGCGTGTAGAGGAGCGCGTTCCGCTCGTAGTCGAAGGGCGAGGGGACCTCGAGCTCGTCGACGGGGACCGTCGTCGCGGCGTCGAGTCCGAGGCGCGATCGCAGGAACGTGAACGCGCTCGGGCGCGCGTCGTCATCGGTCGCGCGCGCGGCGGGCAGGGCCGTCGTCGCGAGGGTCGCGCTCGTGAGAACGGCGGCGCCGACGCGATCGAAGACGCGCTCACGAAACATCGCCGACAGATCGATGGGCGAGGCGCCGACGGCGACGTTGCGGCGCCCGACCTCGGCCCACGTCACGTGATCCGTGCGCGGATCCGAGACGCGGGCGAGGCCGCCCTGCGCGTCGGCGGCGCGCGTCGCGACGAGGCGGATCGGCTCGGCGACCGCGTGCGTCTCGGCGTACCCGGAGAGCGCCTCGAGCGCGGAGTCGAGGCGGGCGCGCGCCGCGTCGAGCTCGCCGTGCCACACCTCGCCGCCGAGCGGCACGCGCGCCTCGTCGCGCGCCCGCGCCCGCAGCGCCTCGGCCGCGACCGCGTCGAAGAAGGCGCCGCTCGCCTCGCGCACGAGGCCCGCGATCGCCGCGCCCTCGCCGCGCCCGAGCAGATCGCTGAGGCCATGCGCGCGGAAGGCGCGCTCCGCGTCGCGCAGCATCGCGTCGATCCGCGCCTTCGAGAGCCGCACGCCGAAGAAGCTCGTCGCGACGTCCTCGAGCGCGTGCGCCTCGTCGAAGATCACGGCGTCGTAGGGCGGCAACACGCCCGCCCCGCCGAAGCCGCGCGCCGCCGCCGCCTCGCGCACGGCGAGGTCGGCGAAGAACAGGTGGTGGTTCACGACGACGACGCGCGCCCGCTCGGCGTCCTTCTTCATCCGCGTGACGAAGCACGCCGTGTAGTGCTCGCAGCTGGCGCCGACGCGCGTCTCGCTCGACGACGACACCTCGCGCCACAGCGGATCGTCCTCGCGCAGCCCGTCGATCTCGGCCACGTCGCCCGACTCGGTGTCGGTCGCCCACGCCTCGAGCATCGGGAGCGCGCGGCGGACGGCCGGGTCGGCGTGCGAGTCGGCGCTGACGCGTAGCTCTTCGTACCGCCGCTTGCACAGGTAGTTCGCCAGGCCCTTCACGAGCGCGACGTCGGGCGCGAGGCCGATCTTCTCGGCGATGAGCGGCACGTCCTTGTGGACGATCTGCTCCTCGAGCGCCTTCGTCGCGGTCGACACGACCACCTTCTTGCCGCTGAGGAGCGCAGGCACGAGGTAGGCGAGCGTCTTGCCCGTGCCGGTGCCCGCCTCGCACAGGAGCACGCGCCGCCCCTCGAGGGCGCGCTCGACCGCGTCGGCCATCGCGAGCTGCCCTTCGCGATCCTCGTAGCCGTCGAGCGCGCTCGCGAGCGGGCCGCCGGGGCCGAGGAGCTCACGCGCCGCGCCAGCGCGCGACGCCCTCGCGACCGAGGGCTGCGTCGCCTCGTCGTCGAGCGGATCCTCCCGCGACACGTCGAGCTCCACGGCGCCGCGTCAGCGCGGCACGGCGGCCTTCTCGAGCGTGAGCGCGAAGCGCACCTCGTCGAGCGCGACGTCGAGCTCGACGACGCCCTTCTTGAAGGCGACCTCGCACCAGTGATCGAGCGCGCGCGTGGAGTCGCCGGGGTCGACCACCGTCCGCGTCTCGGCGCTCGTCTCGGCGTAGCCCCGATCGAGCGCGGCGCGTCCGAGATCTCGCGCGCGCTCGAACAGGATCTCGTCCGAGTCGTTCGGGAAGTCGGTCCGCTGCGCGCGCGCGATGAAGCCGACGGTGAGCGCGGCGTCCACGAACACGCCCGAGTCCATCAGCAGGTTCTCGCGCACGCGCTCGGCCACGTGCACCACGTCGCCTTGCGTGCGGTAGATCTCGAAGCCGGCGCCCTGGAGCGCCCTCTTGATGTCAGCGGGGGTCGGCATGTACCGGCTTCCGGAACCTCGTGTCTCCCCCTTCGCCTCGCGTCGCCCGCGGGGTCGTGCAGCGCGCCACGACCGCGGTGATTGCGGCCCGCGACAGCGGGGCCGCCGGGATCACGCCCGAGTCTCCGCGGTGCGTCAAGCGGCGGACCCTCCACCGTGGCCCGCGCCGCCGTCCTTGTCGGCCAGCGCGTCGTCGGCCGGGTGCTGCGGAGGCGCGCCGGCGGCGGTGTCGGTCGCGCCCGCGACCTCGTGCCCGGGCAGGAACTCGATGCCGACGATCGCGCCGTCCGGCTCTTCTTGCAGCCAGACGACCCGTCCGCGGCGTCGCGTCGGGTCCTCGCCGATGACGACCGAGAACACGGCGCCGAGCTCGATCTGCTCCTCGACGATCGCGCGCACGCCGCCGCGGCTGATGTTGAGCGCCCAGCCCGTCAGCTCCGTGCCGTCGTCGCCGTGCAGCGCGACGCGATCGCTCACCTCGCGCCGCGCGCCGCCTGCGCGACGCGTCGG
>DASYCF010000950.1:0-3248 GCA_036500365.1 Byssovorax sp. | reverse complement strand
GCGCCGACACCGGTGCTGATCGCCGTCGCGTAGAACGGCTGCCCGGTCGCGCTCGAGCTGCCGGTCGACGGCGCAGGGCCGTACTCGACCGCGGTCATCGTCGACGTCGACGCGGACGCGGACGACGCAGCGCCGCTGCCCTCGCCGGTGGAGGCCGCGGACCCGTCCGAGAGATCGGTCGACGAGCACCCGAGCGCCGTCGCCGCGAGGCCGAGCAGCACCGCCGCAGCCGCGCGCGGGACGCTGCCGTCCGCGCGGCGCAGGCGCGCGCCGCACCCGGGGCAGTCGACCTCGGTCGACTTGGCGTATCGACTGCACACCGAGCAAGCGACGAGCGAAGGAGCCATACGCCGAGCCTATCCGCTTTCGTCGCTCGAGCCACCGGCGCCGACGCTGGCGTGATCAGCCGAAGCCGGACACCGAGTCGAGGCGGCCGCGCTTCGCGCCGCTCGTCGCGGTCGTGGGGCGCGCGCGCGGCGCCCGCTCGGCGCGGAGCGAGGTGACGTCCGCCTCGAGCACGTCGTCGACGAAGTCGAGGAACGCCGCGAAATTCGGCAGGCGCGCGCCGATGTCGTTCGACCAGATCACGACCTCGAGCTCGCCGTCGGCGCCGGCGCTCGCCGTGTCCCAGGCGAAGATCGTCTCGCCCTTCGCGTCGACGCCGAACGGCACCAGGGTCGACGGCGCGTCGTCGGGCTCGCCGAGATCGATGACCGCGCGCGCGAGCCCGTCGTACGTGCCGCGCGCGAGGTGGTGCGTCGAGAGCAGGCTCGTGCCGTGCAACAGATCGGGGAACCCGTCGTGCTCGGTGAGGAACGCGGCGAAGTCGCTCGGCAGCTCGCGCCCGAGCTTGCGCTCGACCGCGGCCACGGCGCGCAGCGTCGCGCCCGGCGGCGGCGCGACGGGCATGCCGCGTCGCGGATCGAGGCGAGCGATCTCGAGCTTCTTGTCACGGATGGCACGGATCGAACGGTCCCAGCGCATGGACGTGCCATACGCGTCGCGCTCGGCGCCGGCCAAAAAACGCGCCCTTCTACGCTGGCGGATCCACCTTCGCCACCGGCTCCGCGCGAGGCGGCGGCGGATCGTCGGCGAGCGCGGGCACGAAGAACGACGCGGAGAGCGGCGGCAGCGTGAGCACGATCGACTGCGCGAAGCCGTGCGCCGGCACCGGCTCGGAGTCGACGCCGCCGAGGTTGCCCTGCCCGCTGCCGCCGTACGCGGGCGCGTCGCTGTTCAACGCCTCGACGTAGCGGCACGCGCGCGGCACGCCGAGCCGGTAGTCGTGGCGCGGCAACGGCGTGAAGTTCGCGACGAAGACCACGTGCTTGCCCTTCGGCCGCGCGCGGACGGCCGGCGGCGCCTCCCCCGGCTGCGGCGGCGGCGTCGGCGGCTGCTTGGGGAAGCGCACGAACGACGCCACGCTCTGGATCGCGTCGTTCGCGTCGATCCATTCGAAGCCTGCGTAGTCGTCGTCGACCTCGAAGAGCGCGGGCTCGGCGCGGTAGAGCTTGTTGAGATCGGCGACCCAGCGCGCGAGGCCGGCGTGATCCGGCTCGGCGAGGAGCTGCCAGTCGAGCTCGCGCGTCTCGCTCCACTCGCGCCACTGGCCGATCTCGCCGCCCATGAACAGGAGCTTCTTGCCGGGGTGCGCCCACATGTAGCCGTACGTCGCGCGCAGCGTCGCGTGCATCTTCCAGCGATCGCCGGGCATCTTCGAGAGCAGGCTCTTCTTCAGGTGCACGACCTCGTCGTGCGAGAGCGGCAGCACGAAGCGCTCGCTCATCGCGTACATGATGCCGAACGTCACGAGCCGGTGGTGGAACGCGCGGTGGATCGGATCGAGCGACGCGTAGTCGAGCGTGTCGTGCATCCAGCCCATGTTCCATTTGAAGTCGAAGCCGAGCCCGCCGACGTACGTCGGCCGCGTCACGCCAGGCCACGAGGTCGACTCCTCGGCGAACAGGATCGCGCCGGGCGCGCGCTCGTGCACCGTCTGGCAGAGCTCGCGCACGAACGCGACCGCCTCGAGGTTCTCGCGCCCGCCGAACTCGTTGGGCTCCCATGCGTCGGGATCGTCGGTGCCGTAGTCGAGGTACAGCATCGAGGCGACGGCATCGACGCGCAGCCCGTCGACGTGGAAGTCCTCGAGCCACGTGAGCGCGCTCGCGACGAGGAAATTTCGCACCTCGGGCTTGCCGTAGTCGAAGACGAACGTGTTCCACTGCCGGTGCTCGCCGCGGAGCGGGTGCGCGTGCTCGTAGAGCGGCGCCCCGTCGAAGCGGCCCATCGCCCACGCGTCGCGCGGGAAGTGCGCCGGCGCCCAGTCGAGGATCACGCCGACGCCGCGCTGGTGGAGGCGATCGACGAACCAGCGAAAGTCGTCCGGATCGCCGTAGCGGCTCGTGGGCGCGAAGTAGCCGGTGATCTGGTAGCCCCACGAGCCGTCGTAGGGGTGCTCCATCACGGGCAAGAGCTCGACGTGCGTGAAGCCGAGCTCCACCACGTGGTCGGCGAGCTTGTCGGCGATCTCGCGGAACGAGTACCAGCGGCGCGCGGGATCCTTCGCGTCGACGTCGCCGCCGAGGTCGCGCAGATCCGTCTCGGGCCGGAGGCGCCACGAGCCGAGGTGCACCTCGTAGATCGAGATCGGCGATCGCCGCGCGGGCCGCTTCGTCTGGCCCGCCATCCACGCGGCGTCGGCCCACTCGTGGCGGCTCGTGAAGACCTTCGACGCGTTCAGCGGCCGGAGCTCCGCGGCGCGCGCGAGCGGGTCGGCCTTGTCGACGGCGACGCCGGGCGCGGTCTCGACGTGGAGCTTGTAGCGCGCGCCGCTCGTGACGCCCGGCACGAACGCCTCCCACACGCCGCCGGAGTTCCGCTTCATCGGCGCGCGCGCGGCGTCCCACGCGTTGAAGTCACCGACGACGCTCACGGAGAGCGCGCGCGGGGCCCAAACGGCGAAGTGTACCCCGCGAACGCCGCCGATCTCGCGCTCGCGCGCGCCGAGCACGGAGGTCAGCGCGCGGTGCTTGCCCTCGGCGAAGAGGTGCAAATCGAGCTCGCCCATCCCGGCGTCCGAGACCGTCCGCGGCGGGGCGTCGTTTTGCATGCCCGCGTGTTTAGCCCATGTGACGGCGGCGCGAAGCCGATTGCGCACCGCGGGAGTCGACGCTAGTGCTCGTGACGGCAGCGCGCCGCGCGCTGCGCGGGAGGAGAGCGACATGGGCTACGTGACGACGGACCGG
>DASYCF010000949.1:0-2250 GCA_036500365.1 Byssovorax sp. | reverse complement strand
GCTCTCGCGCGCGCAGATGTCGGCCCTCCCGTCGCCGTTGATGTCGGCGAACCGGATCGTCGAATAGAACTCGCTCTGCGTCGCCTCGTCCGCGGGGAGCGACGGGCCGTCGATCGGCTCCGCCGCGAACTTGTCGCCGCGCGACAGGTAGCAGTTGATCGACGTCCCGTTGAACGCGCACGCGTCGGCCTTGCCGTCGCCGTCGATGTCCGTCGTCCCGTTCCCGTCGAGCTCCGCGATCGCGAACGTCCCCTCGTCGTCTGCGAGCGTCGGGGGCTTCGGCTTCGCGGGGGCCTGCTCGCCGAGCGCGGCGAGGTCGGCGCGCGTGCCGTCGAAGCGGTCCTCGTCGACGTGGCCCGAGATGCCGGGCACGCTCGCCGACTCCGACGATTGCCAGAACGTGAAGCCGTGGAAGCCGCTCGGCACGCTCGGGCAGCTCACGCCCCAGTCGGCCTCCCAGAGCGGCATCTTCGTGAGCGACTGCGGCGCTCCGATGCTCGAATAGAAGCCGGGAGAGATGTAGACGACCGGCGTCACGCCGAGCTTCTGCTCGATGCGAGCGGCCCACGCGGCGGCGCCGGCGGCGATCGCCCCGCCGCTCTCGCCGTCCGCCGTCTCCACGTCGAGCGCGGGCGGCAGGTCGCCGTCCTCGAAGCCGCCGGCCGCGTCGATCCGCGCGAGCAGCGCGTCCGCCTGCGCCTTCGCGCCCTGCGACGGCTCGAAGTATTGGTACGCGCCGCGCGCGAGGCCGGCCGCGCGGATGCCGCGCCAGTTCTCGACGAACGTGTGATCGGAGAAGCTGAGCCCGTCGCCCGCCTGCGCGTAGGCGAAGTCGAAGCCCGCCGCGTGCACCGCGTGCCAGTCGACGGTCAGCTGATAGTCGGACACGTCGACGCCCTTCAGCATCGCGTGCGAGCACGTGAGCGCGTCGTCGCCCGATCCGTCGCCCTCGACGTCGACGCCGCTCGAGCCGGCGCAGGCCGGGAGCAGCGCGAGCGCGAGGAGGGCCAGGGTGCGACGGCTCGGGAGACCGGAGTGCGAGTCGGACATGTGGGGGGCCATCGCAACCCACGTGCCCACTCGAAATTGCGCGAACGATGCCGCGTGATCGACGAGGTGCGATCCGGGCGATCGCACCTCGCGGGCTGGCAATGCGCGGATCGGATCGCGCTACGGCTGCTTCTCGTCCTTGTCCGCCTCGGCCGCGCCCCGCGTGCGCGCCGCGAGCACCTGGAAGAAGCGCCGGCTGATGCCCGCGAGCGCCGCCGCGCGCGTCACGTTGCCGCCCGTCTTCCGGAGCAGCGCCTGCACGTACACGCTCTCGAACGCGTCCATCCACGCGAGCTTCGCCTCGCGCATCGGCAAGTGCACGGGCACGAGCGACTCGACGCCCGGCGGCAGGATGGACGAGCCCGCCGAGCGCGGCTCGTCCGACGGCACCGGCGGCGGCGGCGGGATCGACTCGGGCTCCGTGGTCATCATCGGGAGTCCGAGCGAGATGCTGCGCTCGACGAAGTTCCGGAGCTCGCGCACGTTGCCCGGGAAACTCCGCGCAAAGAGCGCCGCGAGCATCGCCGGCGGCGGCGCGCCGGGCGCGCCCGTGAAGCGCTCGATGAGGTGCCCCGCGAGCATCGGCAGATCCTCGCGGCGCGCGCGGAGCGGCGGCATGCGCACCTCGATCACGGCGAGCCGGTAGTAGAGATCCTCGCGAAACAGCCCCTCGTTGACGGCCCGCGCGAGGCTCCGGTTCGTGGCGGCGACGACGCGCAGATCGACCGGCTTGCTCGTGTTCGAGCCGATGCGGCGCACGGTGCGCGACTCGAGCGCGCGGAGGAGCTTCGGCTGGAGCGGCAGCGGGAGCTCGCCGATCTCGTCGAGGAAGAGCGTGCCCCCGTGCGCCGCCTCGAACGCGCCGACGCGATCGGCGACGGCGCCGGTGAACGAGCCGCGCGCGTGGCCGAAGAGCTCGCTCTCCATGAGGCTCTCGGGCAGCGCGCCGCAGTCGACGGTGACGAACGGCTTCGCTGCGCGCTTCGAGGCGTCGTGGAGCGACCGCGCGACGAGCTCCTTGCCCGTGCCGGTCTCGCCCTCGACGAGCACGGTCGCGTCGGTCGGCGCGACGCGCTCGAGCACGGCGTAGATGCGGCGCATCTCGACGCTGCCGCCGACGAGGCTCCCGAACGACGTGCTCGGCGAGAGGGCGAGCACCTCGGGCTCGTCGCGCGCGTCGACGCGCAGCACCGTCGAGCC
>DASYCF010000948.1:0-9065 GCA_036500365.1 Byssovorax sp. | reverse complement strand
ACCGCGAACGCCGCCGACGAGATCCGCCTGTACGCGCGGCCCACGCGCGCGGGCGCGATCGCGATCGACGGGGATCGCTTCGCGGCGACGTACTACCGCGTCGCGCTCGGCTTCGCCGCGTCGACCGGCGCGATCGCGTGGGCGCACCTGCACGACGCGGTGTTCCTCGGCGGCGACGCGTACGCGGGCGGCGTCGCGCTGTGCGACGCGCACGGGAAGGTCACGTTCCTCGACGCGGACACGGGCGCGGTCTCGGGGAGCGGGTCGTTCGGGCGGCCGATCGAGGCGTGCGTCGTGCAAGCCGACGGCGTGAAGAAGGCGGCTGCGCCCGCCGAGAAGCCGCTCGCCGCGCAGATCGCCGCGTGCGTCGAGAGCCCGGAGCAAGAGCTCGCGACCATCCAGCGCTTCCTCCTCAGGGAGCTCATCGCGCAGAAGGACGCGTGGGTCACGAAGGCGCTCGTCGATCTCGTCACGAACGCCCGCACGTCGCCCGCGCTCGCGAAGGAGGCGCGCGGCGCGCTCGCCGGCCGCACGAACGGGCAGGCGTACATGCTCGCGGCGCTCGAGCGGCACGTGGGCGCGAAGATCGTGGCGCCGCTCGCCGACGCGCTCGCCGCCATGAACGAGCGGAGCGCCGCGCCCCTCCTCGCGAAGCACCTGATCGACCCGACGAGCGCTCCCGACGACGTAGCCCACGCCGCGGCCGCGCTCGCGACGCTCGCGACGAAGGACGAGGCGCCGATCTTGAAGACCTTCTTCGCGACGCATCGCGTATCGCGCGGCCTCGAACGCGAGGATCGGGTCGACGCCGCCGTCGTCTCCGTCGCGCAAGCCCTCGTGCGCTTGGGCGAAGGCAGCGTCGTCGCAGCGGCGGCGGCGGACCCGTCGACGTCGCCCGCGGTGAAGGAGAAGATCACCCCGCTCGTGAAGAGGTGAGGCACGCGAAGCTCGGAAGGACCGCTCAAGACCTGTCCGAAATGAGGCCCGGCATGACGATTCGAGGCGAAGGCGATCGGCGTCGAGACGGCTGCGATCGCTAGGAGGCGCGCGGAAGCGCACTGCCGTGCGCTGAGCACGCCGACAACGCGAGCGCGGCCGTATCGGCGCCGAGCGACCGCCTCAGCTCGCTGGCACGCCGCCGAGGCTCTTCGCGGCCTTCGCCATCGCGAGGAGCAGCGGCGGGAGCTCGTCGAGGCCGGCGGGCGCGCCGTACATCTTCGACACGAAGTCGTCGTCCGCCATCGCGACGAGGCCGCCCTCTTGCGCGACGACGCGGAAGTGCGGCGGGAACGCGCTCGCGTCGAGCGCGCGGCCCGCCATCGCGCCCTCGCCGATGAACGCGGGCCCGGTCGCGGCGATCGCGACGCGGAGCTGACGCCGGCGCCACGTCTGGCTCGACGTCGGGTCGGCGTAGATGAGCGCGGGGAACCCGTCGACCATGCACCACGCGAAGAGGTTCGGCGAGCTCGGCCACGTGAGCGTGAACGGCCCCGCGAAATAACGATCGAGCCACGTGGCGACGCCGACGACGCCGCCGAGCCGCTCGCCCTGCACGCTCGTGACGAGGGCGGCCGCGGCCTTGTCGAAGCGCCTGCGCCGGTAGACCACCCACGCGACCGCGCCGGCGCCCAGCGCGAAGACGCCGAAGCAGAGCGCGAACGTGAAGAACACCTTGAGGAACGCGCCCGCGCCGTGGCCGGGGTTGTCGACCACGGAGCCGCACGCGCCGATGAGCATCATGAAGCCGAACGGCGCGTACATGACCGGCCAGTACCGCCCGAGGTCGACCGACGGATAGCCCCGCATCACCATCCACGCGCGGCGCTCGGTGGCGAGCTTCTCCTGCCGGAGCCGGCGCACCTCGGCGTGGGCGGCGTCGGCCTGGTGGGCGACGGCGTGCGCGGACGCGACCATCGCCGCGCCGCACTGGGCGCACCGCGTGAGCACCGAGTCGATCGTGTGTCGGTTGCCCGCGCCGCAGCTGGGGCACACGTCGACCACGTGGCCCATGGCGCCCGGCGGCGGGGCCGGCGGCACCGGCAGGCCGAAGTAGCCGAAGGCGGCTTGCTGTTGATACGCGGACATGACCGCGAGGTCGCGACGCTCGGCGGCGAGGCTCGCGAGCTCGTTCGCGAGGCGTGTTCGCTGGCCGCCCATGTCGCCGACGATGTGCAGCAGGCGCTTGCAGAACGCGCACGTGACCTGGACCTGCCCGAGCGAGACCTCGACGGGCGCGCCGCACCCGTCGCACTTCACGCTCGTCGCGCGAAACTCTCCCGTCTCCTTCACGAGCGAGATTGTACGCCGCGCGCCGTGCGACGTCAGTCAGGCGGCGGCTCACTCGCTCGGGTCGTCGCCGAAGAGCACCGCGATCTCGAGCTCGACTGCATCGAACGGCTCGATACGTGCGCGCGCGCCGGGCTCCTCGGGCAAATACGCGCCGACGCGCACCCAGCCGGTGCCCTCGAGGCGGTGCACGACGAGCTCGCGCGCGTCGACGTCGACGAGCCAGTAGTGGCGCACGCCGGCGCGGCCGAGCACGTCGAACTTGGTCACGGTGTCGTGCTTGCGGTTCGTCGACAGGATCTCGCACACCCAGTCGGGCGCGACGCGGACGGGTCGGCCCGACGGCTTCTGCGGCATGCGCGCGCGCGTCCAGCCGGCGAGGTCGTGCAGGAACGTCCAGCCTTGCGCGTAGGCGACCTCGGCCTCCGTCGCGATCCACCAGCCGCCGGGGCCGCCGCCGCCTTCGCGTCGCTGGAAGGGCCCACGCACGGCGACGTCGATGCCGGCCTGCGAGTCGCTGTGCTCGTAGCGCGCGGCCTCCTTCGGGGTGAGCTCGCCGGCGTGCACCTCGAGGCGCTCGTCGTCGGCGACGTGCTCCTCGACTCGAGCAGCCTCTCCCATAGACGAAATCTATCATGGCTCGACCTGGCGCCCCGCCGCCCACGTGATACCCCGGCGCATGCATAGCTTTCACTTCATCATGGGGGTCGCCTCGCTCGGCCTCGTCGCTTGCGGCGGATCGGCCGACTCGCCAGGCAGCTCGGACGGCAGCGGCGCCGGGTCGCCGACGAGCACGAGCGCGAACGGCGACGGAGGCGCGACGACGGGCCCGGGCGCGGGCGGATCGACGAGCTCGACCGGCCCCGCGGGGGACGTGACCGGCACGAGCATCGACACGCGCATCACCGAGTCGGGCGAGACGATGGGGCCGACGGAGGGCTACACCGTGGCCGCGCTCGTCGGTTCGACGAAGATCCCGGGCACGGTGCACGCCGACGGCTCGTTCACGATCTCGGGCGTGCCCGCAGGCGTCTTCACGCTCGAGGTCACGACGTCCGACGGCGTGACGCTGTTCGTCGTCACGGCGGAGCGCACGTTCGATCTCGGGAGCGTGATCCAGGGCCGCGCCGACAAGGCGAACGCGACACGGACGACGAACGTCACGCTCGCGCTCACCGGCGCCGCGCCGTGGATCTCGACGGACGAGCTGAATTTTTACTCGCTCGGCGCAGACGCGTGGGACGAGTTCAACTTCGACGCGACGCCTCCCCCGCACGTCGGCGCGACGTCGATCGGCGGGAGGCTCGACTACGAGTTCGCGTTCTCGCCCGGCCTCGTCGACACGGCGAAGGGGGACGTGCCCTACCTCGTCGACCTCGTCACGGCGCCCCTCTCGGGCGTGCCCGTCACGGCGGCGGCGAAGGTCTTCTCGCCGACGAGCCTGACGATGCAGGACGGCCACGCCGCCGCGATCGCCGGCGCCTTCGTCGACGTGCCGCAGACGTCGCACGCGACCATCTCGTGGAAGCGCAGCGCGTTCGCCGCCTTCGCGGACGCGGCGTTCCCCGGTGCGACCCTCGTCGACCACGAGCTCTCGTTCTTCGCGGAGCCGGCCGGCCCGGGCCGCCAGAGCGACGGCGGCTCGGCCGTGCTGGTCGATGCCCTCGACACGGCGAGCACGGACGTCGACCTCCCGATCGATTTCGGCAACCCCTACCCCGCCTCGTGGTCGACGATCGCGGTCGCGTCGGTGTTCTTCGACGAGGAGATCCCGCTCCCTGGCGGCGGCACGGCGGACGCTTACAGCTACGCGTCGAGCGAGATGCCCCTCGCCGCGGCCGACGGCGGGACGTTCGCGCCCTTGATCGGCCCACCGACGGGTCTCCTGCTCGGCGGCCACGCCGCGCAGAGCGCCGCGCTCACCGCCGTCGGCGCGACGCCGACCTTCGCGTGGACCGCGCCCGCGCTCGGCGCGCCCGCTGCCTACCAGGTCACGATCGAGGAGTTGATCGCGGCGGATCACTTCTTCTCGTTCGTGGCGAACATCGTCACGGACCAGACGTCGATCACGATCCCCAGCGGCGTCCTCGAGGCCGGCCACAAGTACCGCGCGACCGTGACGTCCAACTCCACATGGACGACGGCGGCGCCGAACCGGATCGGGGACACGATCGCATCGGCGAGCGCGTCCACCACGGGCTTCTCGCCTTGAGCGCGGCTACCCTCGCCGCATGAGCGCCGCGAACACTTCGGCCGTCGAGCTCGTCGTCACCGCGCACGCGAAGGACCTCGGCGGCTTCACGGTGCGGCGCGCGATCCCGCAGATGCAGCGGCGGAGCGTCGGGCCGTTCGTGTTCTTCGATCACATGGGCCCCGTCACGTTCGCGCCCGGCCACGGCATCGACGTGCGCCCGCACCCGCACATCGGCCTCGCGACGGTGACGTACCTCTTCGACGGCGAGATCGTGCACAAAGACAGCCTCGGCAACGACACCGCGATCCGCCCGGGCGACGTGAACTGGATGATCGCGGGCCGCGGCATCGTCCACTCCGAGCGCACGGGACCCGAGGCGCGGGCGCGCGGCATCTCCATGCACGGAATCCAGAGCTGGGTCGCGCTGCCCGTCGCGCACGAAGAGGACGCGCCGAGCTTCGAGCACGTGCCGTCGGCGAGCCTGCCGAAGATCGACCGCGCCGGCGTGAAGCTCGACGTCATCGCCGGCGCCGCGTACGGCGCGCGATCCCCCGCGCCGGTGCTGTCGCCGACGCTCTACGTGCACGCCCGGCTCGACGCGGGCGCGCAGCTCGAGATCGACGGCGACCACGAGGAGCGGGCGATCTACGTCGTCGAGGGCGCCGCGCGCGTCGGCGATCTCGCGCTCGCGCCCGGCTCGCTCGCGTTCCTGACGCCCGGCGCCGAGGCGGTCGTCACGGCGACGGAGACCGCGCGCGTGATGCTCGTCGGCGGCGCGAGGCTCGACGGCGAGCGCCACCTCGAGTGGAACTTCGTCTCGAGTTCGAAGGAGCGCCTCGAGCGGGCGAAGCAGGCGTGGCAGCGCGGCGAGTTCCCGAAGGTGCCCGGCGACGACGTCGAGTTCATCCCGCTCCCGGGCTCGTGATTTTCGCTGAACGCGCGGCGCCTGCGCGGCGACGTCTGCGCGTGTTCTCGCGGGGTTGCCTTGTTTCGCGGCCCCCGCGGACGGTAGCCTGGGGCATGTCGCGCGCGGGCCGCCGAGGCAAAGACGCATGAAGTCGACCGAGCCGGCGGGTCCGCGCACGGTCGGCCGCTACGTGCTCTGCGATCAGATCGCGGCCGGCGGCATGGCCACGGTGCACATCGGGCGCCTCCTCGGCCCGGTCGGCTTCGCGCGCACCGTCGCCATCAAGCGGCTGCACGCGCAGTTCGCGAAGGACCCCGAGTTCGTCGCGATGTTCCTCGACGAGGCGCGCATCGCCGCGCGCGTGCGCCACGCGAACGTCGTCGCCACGCTCGACGTCGTCGTCCTCAAGGGCGAGCTCTTCGTCGTGATGGACTACGTACACGGTGAGTCGATCGCGACCTTGCTCCGCACGTGCCGCGCGCAGACGAACGGCGGCGTGCCCGTCGCGATCGCGCTCAGCGTGATGGCCGGCGCGCTCTACGGCCTGCACGCCGCGCACGAGGCGACGAACGAGTACGGCGCGCCGCTCCGCATCGTGCACCGCGACGTCTCACCGCAGAACATCCTCGTCGGCCAGGACGGCGTGCCGCGCGTCGTCGACTTCGGCGTCGCGAAGGCCGCCGACCGCCTGCAGACGACGACGCAGGGCGGTCTGAAAGGCAAGATCGCGTACATGTCGCCGGAGCAAATCGGCGCGCACGCCGTCGACCGGCGCACCGACGTGTACGCCGCGTCGGTCGTGCTCTGGGAGATGCTCACGGGGCGGCGCCTCTTCCAGGCCGAGAGCGAGGTGCGCCTGATCCAGGCCGTGCTGATGGGCGAGATCGCGCCGCCGAGCGCGTACGTGCCCGGGCTCCCGCCGGCGATCGACCACCTCGTCATGACGGGCCTGTCGAAGGACCCGGACGCGCGCTTCCCCACCGCCGCTGCGATGGCCGAGGCCGCGCAGGAGCTCGCGTTCGCGACGCCCGGGCAGCTCGGCGCGTGGGTGAAGGGCCTCGGCGGGCAGTCGCTCGACCTGCGCGCGGCGCGCGTCGCGCAGATCGAGGGCGACTCCGCGCGCGGGGTGGCGCCCCCGTCGATCGACGAGCCGAGCGACACGGCGACGATCGTGCGCGCGCTCGCCCCGCACGCCGCCGCGCCTCCGGGCGCGTCCGCCGGGACTCCCGCCGCGCTCGTCGCCGCCGTCGTAGCGCAAGCTGCGGCGCCGCTCGCGCCGGCTCCCGTCGAGACCGCCTCGCAGGTCAGCGCGTTCAACATGGCCACGCCCGTCCGCGCGCGCCGCACCCCGCTCCTGCTGGCGATCGTGCTTCCGACGGCGGCGCTCCTCGGCGGCATCGCCGCGCTGATCGCGACGCACACGGGCGGCACCGCGGCGGCGCCCGCCGCGTCGAGCGCCCCGCTCGAAGCCCCCTCCTCCGCGCTCGCCGCCCCGAGCCAGAGCCCGAGCCCGAGCCCGATCCCGAGCCTGAGCCCGAGCCAGAGCCCGAGCCCGAGCCTGAGCCAGAGCCCGAGCCCGATCCCGATCCCGAGCCCGAGCCCGAGCCCGAGCCTGAGCCCGAGCCCGAGCCCGAGCCAGGCTTCTTCTGCGCCGACCGCGACGTCCGCTCCGCACCCGGCGAGGATCCCGCGCACGCACGGCGGACGGTGCAGCCCGCCGTACACGGTCGACGCGCGCGGCATCCGCGTGCCGAAGATGGAGTGTCTTTGAAGGTCACGCCGCTCGTCGTCGCCGCGCTCGCCGTCGCGCTCGCCCCCTCCGCCGCCGCCGCGCAGTCGAAGCAGGCGTGCGTCGACGCGTACACGCAGGGGCAGCTCGCGCGGAAGAGCGGCAAGCTGAAGGACGCGCGCGCCAAATTCCAGGCGTGCGCCGCCGCCTCCTGCCCCGCGACGCTGCGCCGCGACTGCGTGCCGTGGAGCGACGAGGTCGAGAAGGATCTCGGCGCGCTCACCATCAGGGTGGTCGACGCCGGTGGGCAGCCCATCGACGCGGCGCACGTCACCCTCGACGGCGACGCGGTGAAGGATCCGGGCGAGCGCGCGCGCGTCGACCCGGGTGATCACCTCGTGCGCGCCGAGGCCGACGGCTTCGTCGCCGGCGAGACGCGCCTGACGCTCGCGGCGCGCGGCGAACGAGAGGTCGTGGTGAAGCTCACGCGCGTCGGCCCCGCGACGCCGCCGCCGCCCGTCGAGGCGCCGAGTCGCCCCATCCCGACGCTCTCGATCGTGCTCGCGACCGCCGGGCTCGTCGGCGTCGGCACGTTCGCGGCCCTCGGCGCGATCGGCAACGGCAAGAAGACGGACCTCGAGGCGCAGTTCTGCAAGCCGAACTGCCCGCAGAGCTCGGTCGACGCGATCAAGACGGACTACATCGGCGCCGACGTCGCGCTCGCCGCGGGCGGCGCGTCGCTCGCGGTGGCCGCGGTGCTCTTCTTCACGCGTCCGGCCGCGCAGCCCGACGCCGCGCCGTCCGCCCGGTTCACGCCCACGCTCGCGCCGACGACGCGCGGCGCGACGGCCGGCGCGGTGCTCCGCTTCTGATCCGACGGCGCGTCGGCGCGTAGGGGCTGCGTGGTAGCCTCTCGCATGCTTCGACGCGCGCATCTTTGGGTCGCCGCCGCCCTGTTCGCGCCCGCGGCCAGCGCCTGCTTCACGAACGGCCTCGACAGCTTCTCGAACGGCGACGCGGCGACGGGCGCCGGCGGCTCGAGCGGCGCGCACATGCCGAGCTCGTCGCGCACGAGCAGCGGCACGTCCACCGCGACGATGAGCACCGGCACGCAGGGACACGGCGGCGCGAGCTCGTCGTCGACCGGCATCCCCGTCGTCGCGACGGGCACGAGCACGAACACCGGCGCAGGCGTCGGCGGCGGCGGCGCGGGCTGCCCGGTCGCCTCGTGCGGCGGGACGTGCGTCGACACCACGAGCGACCCGACGAACTGCGGCGCGTGCGGCAAGGCGTGCTCGACCGGCTACCTGTGCTCGGCGAGCGTCTGCGACAACGTGCCCGTCGACGTCGTCGCGGGGCCCGGCGTCACCTGCACGGTGCTCCACGGAGGCGAGGTGTGGTGCTGGGGCCGCGACGTGTGGGGCGAGGCCGGCACCGATCCCTCGGGCACCGGCGCGTGCACGCTCGACGCGGACCACTGCCAGACGACGCCGAAGAAGGTCCCCGGCATCACGAACGCGGTCGAGGTCGGCGCCGGCTCCGAGTACACGTGCGCGCGCACCGCCGACGGCAGGGTCCTCTGCTGGGGCAGCAACGCGCTCGACAAGCTGGGCGTGCCGCCGGGACAGCCCGCCTCGTGCACGAAGGCCGGCGACCCCGACGCGGGCAGCTCGGGCCCGTGCTCGGCGACGCCGGTCGCGGTCCCGCTCCCGCAGGGCGTCGTCGCCGCGCAGCTCTCGGTGGGCGGCACGACCGCGTGCGTCGTGACGTCGACGCACGACGTCTACTGCTGGGGCAACAACGAGGACGCCGCCGTCGGCAGCACGCCCACCGCCGCGGGCCTCACGCCGACGCAGAACCAGAACGTGACGGGCGACGCAGCCGAGGTCTCCGTCGGCGACAGCGCGGAGGGCTTCTCGACGGTGTGCATCATCCGCACGGGATCGGGC
>DASYCF010000947.1:0-6315 GCA_036500365.1 Byssovorax sp. | reverse complement strand
GACGATCAGCAGCTCCTCCGCGACGCGAACAAGGACCGCGCGGCGGCCAAGCGCGGCGTCGGCATCGCGGCCGACACGGCGAAGGCGAAGCAGTTCGAGCTCGACCAGAAGTTCGGTCAAGACGCGCGCTACGTACAGCAGCTCGCGGGCAACTGGCAGAACTACGCGGCGGGCAGCGCGATGATCGGCGCCGGCCAGGGCATGGCGCAGGGCGGCGGCGACTCCGGCGTCGCCGGCCTCGGCGCGCAGATGGCCGTCGGCGTGGGCATGGCGAACATGATGCACCCGGGCGCCGCGCAGCAGGGTCCGCAGTTCTCGCCGCCGGGCGTCCAGCCGGGCGCGCAGGCGGCCGCGCCCACCGCGGCGGGGGGCAAGGTGCAGTGCCCGAAGTGCAACGCTCAGGTGCCCGCGGGCAAGTTCTGTCAGGAGTGCGGCGGCACGCTCGCGGCCCCCGCGAAGAAGTTCTGCAGCGGCTGCGGGACCGAGCTCGGCGGCGCGAAGTTCTGCGCGAACTGCGGCACGGCGGCCGGCCCGTGAGGTAGCATCCACGGCGTGGCGGAGACGGTTCGCATCGGGCTCACGGGCCCTCCTGCGTCGCAGCGGGCCCCCGCGCCCGACTCGGGGGCGCCGCCTCCGCCGGATGACGAGGCGGAGGCCACGATCGCGATGGGCGCGCCGCGGATCGCGCGGAAATGCCCGTCGTGCGCGCAGGCCTTCTCGGGCGAGGCGCGCTTTTGCCCGTTCGACGGCGATCCCCTGATCGAGGCGCCCGACTGGTCGCCCACGGCCGACCCCTTCATCGGCCGCGTCATCGACGCGCGCTACGAGGTCACCGCCGTCATCGGCGAGGGCGGCATGGGCACCGTGTACGAGGTCAAGCACGCGACGCTCGGCCGCAAGTTCGCCCTCAAGCTGCTGCGCCGCGACATCGCCGACCCCACGCTCGCGGAGCGCTTCGTCCAGGAGGCGAAGATCGCCGCCGCGATCGGCCACCCGAACATCGTCGCCGTGAACGATTTCGGCACGATCGCCATCGAGTCGGGCGGCGCCGTGCCGTACTTCGTGATGGAGCACCTCACGGGTCTGTCGCTGTCGATGCTGCTCCGCGACGCGAAGGTGCTCGCGCCCGGCCGCGCGGCCGGCATCGCGCTCCAGTGCGCGAACGGGCTCGCCGCCGCGCACGCCGCCGGCGTCGTCCACCGCGACCTCAAGCCCGACAACGTGTTCCTCGTCCGCGGCACCGAGCGCGAGTACGTGAAGCTCCTCGACTTCGGCGTCGCGAAGATGGTGGGCACCGGCCGCCTGACCAAGGCGGGTATGGTCTTCGGCACGCCGCACTACATGAGCCCGGAGCAGGCGCAGGGGCAGTCGGTCGACCACCGCGCCGACATCTACGCGCTCGGCGTCATCCTCTACGAGTGCCTCGCGGGGCGCCTCCCGTTCGAGGCCGACACGTACATGGGCGTGCTCACCAAGCACATGTTCGCCGTGCCCGAGCCGCTCGAGTCGATCGTGCCCGACCCGCAGAAGCTCGGCGCGCTCGGGCCCATCGTCGCGCGGTGCCTCGCGAAGGAGCCGTCGGACCGCTACGCGACCATGTCCGAGCTCGTCGCCGCGCTCGAGGTCTACGTGAAGGACCCGGCGCGCGCGGCGGCCGAGCAGCTCGGCGGAAAGGACCGCGCGCCCGACAGCATGCGCCTGCGCGAGGTCGAGGCCATCGGCGCCGACGGGCGCGTCAGCCTGCTCGGTCCGCCCGTGCAGAGCTATCGCGGCGCGCTCCTCTTCGCCGGCGCGGCGGTGCTCGTGGCGATCGGCGTCGTGGCGTGGCGGCTCACCTCGAGCTCCGCGTCGGCGTCTCCTGCCGCGAGCGCCTCGAGCGCCGCGGCGACGAATCCCCCGACCTCGGCGCCGAGGTCGAGCGCGCCCGCCGCCGCCGCTCCGCCGGCGTCGGGCGCCGCGGCGACGCCTCCGACCGCTGCGTCGTCGAGCGCGGAGGCCGCCGCGCCGGCGACGACGACTGCTCCGGAGGCCACCGCCCACGCCGCCGAGCCCCGCCCGGACGCGCGCCGGCCGCGCTCGCCGACTCCGCCAAAGAAGGGTCGGCGCGCGGGCGACGTGGTCGACCCGTGGGCACATTGACGGCGCGTGACACGGCGTTCGCTTGACCCGCATCGCGCACCTGGCCATTCTTCCGCCGGGTAGCGTCCTACAGCGCTAGCGAAATTTCGTGGCGAAACAACAGCTCCTGCTCGTCGATGCCGACTCGCGCAGCGTGCGCGTGCTCGAGGTGAGCCTGAAGAAGGCCGGCTTCTCCGTGACGACGGCGAAGGACGGGGCCGACGCGCTCACGAAGATCGAGTTCTCGCCGCCCGATCTCATCCTGACCGACACGCGGCTGCCGAACGTCGACGGCTACGCGCTCGTGCGCAAGCTGAAGGACCACCCCGACTGGTCGACCATCCCCGTGGTCTTCCTCACGAGCCAGAAGTCGATCGAGGACAAGATCCGCGGCCTCGAGCTCGGCGTCGAGGACTACCTCACGAAGCCGATCTTCGTGCGCGAGCTCATCGCGCGCGTGACGCTGCTCCTCGCGCGGCGCACGCGCGACGGCATCGCCACGTCGAAGGCCGCGCCGTCGAGCCTCGGCCGCACGCGCTTCGCGGGCTCCGTCATCGACATGAACGTGGTCGACCTGCTCCAGACCTTCGAGGTCTCGCGCAAGAGCGGCGTCGTGCACCTCACGCAAGACGAGAGCGAGGCGCACATCTTCTTCCGCGACGGCAAGGTGGTCGACGCGTCGCTCGGCCGCCTCGCCGGCGAAGAGGCCGTCTACCGCGCGCTCATCTGGAACGAGGGCGACTTCGAGGTCGAGTTCACCAAGGTCGACTGCCCCGACGTGATCGAGTCCTCGACGCAGGGCCTCTTGATGGAGGGCATGCGCCGCGTCGACGAGTGGGGCCGCCTGATGGAGGCGCTCCCCCCGCTCGCGACCGTCTTCGAAGTCGACAGCGAGGAGCTCCTCGAGCGGCTGAACGAGATCCCCGACGAGCTCAACGCGATCCTCCGCCTCTTCGACGGCAAGCGCTCGCTGATGCGCGTCGTCGACGCGTCGCCGTTCGAGGATCTGTCGACGCTCTCGACGATCTCGAAGCTCTACTTCGAGGGCCTCCTCGTGCCGGCCGCCACGCAGCCGGCCGACGACGTCGTGCCGAGCCACGAGGCCGACGCGAAGCACGCGGAGCCCGCCGCGGCGGTGGCTGCGTCGCCCGACGAGGCGGTCGTGCCTGGGCGCGGCGAGTCGATCCGGCCAGCGGCTGGCGCGCGATCGACGCCGCCCGTCAACGGCGCCGCGGCGAAGCTGCTCGAGCCCGCGCCGTCGCCCAAGCTGGAGCCCCCGGCGAAGACGCAGTCGGCGCCCGTCGTCGCGAAGGTCGCGGAGGTCAACCTGCCGCCGCCGCGCCCGCCTGCGCCGAGCGCCGTCGATCTCGCGGCCGAGGCGGTCGCTGCGGCTGCGATGGCCCCGCCGACCCAGCTCGATGCCGTCGTGCGGGATCTGAAGCCGCGGTCCGACGCGGCCACGCCGCGCGCCTCCGAGCCGCCGCCGCCGGACCTCGCGCCGCCGAAATCCGAGCCGCCGCGAAGGCTCCCGCCGCCGAGGCCGCCGCCGCCCCCGCCGCGGCCCGAAGCGAAGGCCGAGTCGCCGTCCGCGGCGAAGGCGCCTTCGATCGCGCCCCCCGCGACGCAGCCCTCGCCGCACGACGACGAGCCGCCGCCGTCGCGCCGCGCCGACAAGGCCATCGAGACCTCGGGCGAGCACGCCGAGTTCGGCCTCAGCGGGAGCTTCTTCGCCGAGGGCGAGCGCGCCTCGGAGACGCCGCACGGGCATGACGAGCACGACGAGCACGGCCCCGTGTCCGAGGGCGAGCACGTCGGCTACGTGCGCACGCCCGAGGACGAGGCGCGCCGCGCGATGTTCATGCGCGTGGTCGGCATCGTGCTCGGCGCGGCCGTCCTGTTCAGCGGCGCGGGCATCGCGCTGCGACATTTCTCGAGCCCGACCCCGGCGAAGCCGATCGCGTCTGCGCCCGAGGCGCCGTCCGCCGTCGTCGAGGCCGCGAACACGGCGCCTTCCGCCGAGGCGTCCGCCGCACCCCAGCCGTCTGCGATCGAGTCGGCGGCCGCCGAGGCGCCTTCGGCTGCTCCGTCGGCCGAGGCCAGCGCGGCGCCGGGCGCGAGCGCCGCGGCAGAAGCGAGCGCCGCCCCCTCGGCCGCGCCCCCCGCGGCTCCGATCGCCCCGGCGACCCCGCCGCCCGAGCGGCCCGAACACGTCGAGCATCACCCTCACAACGAGGCCCCGCCCGTCGCCGCGCGTCCCGCGCCGGTCGAGGCGACGCCGCCGCCTGCTCCCTCGGACGCCGACGATCCCTCGGCGCCGCTCACGACCCGCGTCAGCCGCGCGATGGGCACCGCGAAGGGCGTGCAGCTCGCCGAGCAGCTCACCTCGCAGTCCCCGGGCAGCGCGCTCTCGTGGCAGATCCGCGGCGCCGCCGAGCAAGCAGCGGGTCGGTCGGGCACGGCGTCGTTCCGCAAATGCGCCGAGCTCGCCGCGCCCGAGTCGGCCACCGCGAAGCGCTGCCGCTCGATGGCCGGCATGGAGTAGCCGCCCGCGCGCGCGGCTCAGCGGACCCGCGGATCGAGCCACCGGCTCGCGAGATCGAGCGCGAGCAGCGACATGACCATCGCGGTCGCGCCGAAGAGCACCGTGCCGACGATGACCGGCCCGTCTCGGTTCACGAGCGCGTCGACCGCGAGCTGCCCGACGCCTGGCCATCGAAAGAGCTTCTCCGTCACGACCGCGCCTCCGACGAGGGCGCCCAGATCGAGCGCCGCCAGCGTCGCGATCGGGAGCAGCGCGATGCGCAGCGCGTGCACGACGACGACACGCAGCCGCGACGCGCCCTTCGCCCGCGCCGTCCGCGCCGCGTCGGCGTCGAGCGCCTGGCCGACCTCCTCTCGAACGAGCCGCGCGTAGAGCGCCGCGCCGAAGACGCCGAGCGTCAGCGCGGGCAGCACCAGCGACCGCGCGTGCTCGACGCCGGTCGCGCCGAAGCCGTCGTACGGGAGCGCGCGCAGCCGATACGCGAGCACGTACTGCAGCGCGAGCCCGATCACGAACGTGGGCGCGCTGACCGACGCGAGCGCGACGCCCGTCGCCGCCTCGTCGACCCACGAGCCGCGCCTCGCCGCCGCGATCAGCCCGAGCGCGCCGCCGACGACGAGCTGCAGGGCGAGGGCGACGACGCCGAGCTCGATCGACCGCGGCGCGCGCTGCGCGAGCAGGTCGACGACGGGCCTCCGGTAGTGCGCGCTGAAGCCGAGGTCGACGTGCACGGGCCCGAGCGCGCCGCACGTCGCGTGCTCGGGCGGTGGCTTCTGGCCGGCGACGAGCCGCGGCCCGACGTGCAGGACCCGCGTGAGGTATTTGCCGTACTGCACCCACGCGGGTCGATCGAGGCCGTACGCCTCGCGGACGCGCGCGACGTCCGCCGGCGCCGCCTGCGCCCCCGCGAGCATGCGCGCCGGATCGCCCGGCAAGAGGAGCGCGACGGCGAACGACGCGCTCGTGACGCCGAACACGACGACGAGCGCCCACGCGACGCGCACGAGCGCGCGCCTCATCGCGAGCGCCTCCCGAGCGGCGTCGTGAGCGCGACGTTCGTCGGCGCGTCGTCGAGCCAGACGTCGCGGAAGTCCTCGGGCAAGAGCGGGTGGGGCGCGTAGCCGCGGACGCGCGGTCGCCAGAGCTCGAGCACGCGCGTCGTGTACGTCGGCACCCACGGCGCTTCGCTCGCGACGATCGACTCGATCCGCGCGTAGGCCTTGCGACGTGCGCTCGGGTCCGTCAACGCTCGGGCGCGCGCGAGCTCGGCGTCGAAGGCCGCGTTCGAAAAGAAGGCGACGTTCTCCGAGCCCTCGTCGGCGATCGCGTCCGAGCTCAACGTCGGTTCGAAGAAGTTCGACGCATCGGCGAAATCCGCGTTCCAGCCAGTCGTGCCGATCGCGACCCTCTTCCGCCGCGAGACCTCGGCGAGGTAGGCGGCATAGGCGACGAGACGGAGGCGAACACGGAGACCGATCTTCGCGAGCTGCTGCTGCCAGATCTCGCCGACCTGCTGATCCCAGGTGTCGGGCACCGCGACGTACTCGATCTCGTCGGGCCAGCCGCCGCGACCGGTCGTGGGATCGAAGGCGAGACCGGCCGCGCGCATCGCTTCGAGCGCTTCGGCTTCGTCATGACGGCGGAGCGTTCCGACC
>DASYCF010000946.1:0-2851 GCA_036500365.1 Byssovorax sp. | reverse complement strand
CTGGACGGTCCATGGCGGTCCTTACGGAGCTGCGCGACGACGACGCGCGGCGACTCGGTCGACTCTACGGCCTCGACGTGGTGTCCGCCCGTGGCGTCCTTGCCGGCAGCGTCAATTCGAACTTCGAACTCGCCCTCGCCCGCGGCGGCCGCGTCTTTTTGCGCGTGTACGAGGAGCAAAAGGCGGGCTCCGCGTCGGGCGAGGCCGCCCTCCTCGATCACCTCGCCGCGAACGGCGTGCCGACGCCGCGACCGCTCGCGCGCGACGGCGGCGGCTTCATCGCGGAGCACGCGGGCAAGCCCGTCGCGCTGTTCCCGTGGGTCGATGGCGAGGCGCTGTGCCAGGCGCGCGTCGACGCGGGCCGCGCCTTCCGCGTCGGTGAGGCGCTGGCGCGTGTGCACAGGATCGCCGCGGGCTTCCGCGGCAGGCCCGCGAGCCGCTTCGGCCCGCGCGACCTCGCCGCGCGGCTCGGGGCCCTGGTTCGTCGCGGGTCCATCTCCGACGAGGTCGCCGCGCTGCTCCCCGACCTGGCGCACCGCGTCGACGTGCTCGTCGATCGCACCGCCGCGTCGCCCGACGGCATCATCCACGGCGACCTCTTCCGCGACAACGTGCTCTGGAGCGGCGACGAGATCGCGGCGCTGCTCGACTTCGAGAGCGCGTCGCTCGGCACGTACGCCTTCGATCTGATGGTCACCGTGCTCGCGTGGTGTGTAGGCGACGCGCTCGACGCCGAGCTCGCTCGCGCGATGTACGCGGGCTACGTCGCCGTAAGGCCCGAGGGCGCGGGCGACGCCTACACGCTGCACGAGGCCGCGACCTACGCGGCGCTGCGCTTCACGATCACGCGCATCACCGACTACGAGATGCGGCCGCGCGGGCTCGGCGTGTACAAGGATTTTCGCCGCTTCCTCGCGCGGCTCCGCGCGGTCGATGCGCTGGGCCCGAAGGGCCTGGCCGATCTGCTCGGCGTGGCCTGACCCTCGGCCAAATCGAACCGCTCACGTTGCGCGGCGGGGATCGGGCCGTTACGTTCGCTCGTGATGGCGCACGTCGGACAGCTCGACTTTCGGCACTTCATGGATCAGCGCGCGCAGGAGCGCGTGGGCGGCGACACGCACGACGGGCGCGAGTACGCGTACATCTCCGACAAGAACACGCGCTCGGCCTTCGCGCAGATGAAGCCGGTCGAGCTCGCGATGACCGCGGCCGTGCGGTTGTTCCGATCCGTCGCGAAGGGCGAGATGCTGGGCCACGCGGTGAAGGTGGGGCCGCGCCAGTTCCCGCGCCTGCACGCGCTCGCGGTCGAGTGCGCGCGCTCGCTCGACGTGCCCACGCCGCAGCTCTACGTGAAGAACAGCCCGGTCATGAACGCCATGACCTACGGCACGAACGACGACTCGTTCATCATCGTGCACTCGGCGCTCGTCGATCACTTCACGGACGAGGAGCTCCTCAGCGTCATCGGCCACGAGACGGGGCATATCCACAACAGCCACGTGGTTTATCTGACGGCGATGGCCATGCTCGCGCAGCTCGCCGGCGGCCTGTCGAAGCTGATCCTCGGCCCGGCGCAGCTCGCGCTCTCGGGGTGGATGCGCCGCGCCGAGATCACGTGCGACCGCGCCGGCCTCCTCTGCGGCAAGGACCTCCAGGCGTCGAACCGCGCGTTCGCGAAGCTCGCGCTCGGGTCGACCAAGCTCTACCCCGAGCTCAACCTCGACGTGTTCATCGAGCAGCACGAGGAGGCCCAGGCCGACGTCGGCCGCTACGGCGAGCTCCGCGAGAGCCACCCCTTCTTGCCGAAGCGCATGCTCGCGCTCAAGGCCTTCTCGGAGAGCAAGCTCTACCGCGAGAAGGCCGGCCTCGGGCACGACGGCCTCACCATGACGCAGGTGGACGAGAAGGTTCACGAGATCATCAAGATCTGGGGATAATGCCGGCCATGCTCGAGAGCTTTCATCAGCGGCGCGACGAGGTCGTCGCCGCGGTCCGGTCCCTGTCTGCCATCGCCGCCGGCGTCGGGGCGAAGACGCTCGCGGCGCGTGTCGACGCGGACCTCGTGAAGAAGCTCGAGGCCGACCGGTTTCACCTCGTGGTCGTCGGCGAGTTCAACCACGGCAAGAGCACGTTCGTGAACGCGCTCCTCGGCGCGCAGGTGCTGCCGGTAGGCGTCACGCCGACGACCGCCGTCATCCATCACCTCGAGTACGCCGACTCGCCGCGGGCCGAGGTCGTGCAGGCGTCGGGCGCGCGCACGCCGCTCCCGTTCGACGAGGTGCGCAAGTTCGCCGTCGGTGGCGAGAGCGCCCCGCACGACGCCGCGAGCGACGAGGTGAAGCACCTCGAGGTGGGCTACCCGGCGGAGATCCTGCGCGAGCGCATCGTCCTCGTCGACACGCCAGGCGTGAACGACCTCTCGCTCCAGCGCGCGGACATCACGTACAGCTACATCCCGCGGAGCGACGCGGTGCTGTTCCTCCTCGACGCGGGCCAGCCGCTCAAGGAGAGCGAGCGCGTCTTCTTGCAGGAGAAGCTCCTCAAGGCGTCGCGCGACAAGATCCTCTTCGTCGTGACGAAGCGCGACATCTGGGACGACGCGGAGCAGCGTGAGGCGCTCGGCTACATCGAGAAGGAGCTCGGCAAGATCGTCAAGAACCCGAAGCTCTTCGCCGTCTCGGCCGAGAAGCACCTCGAGGGCGACGTGATGTCGAGCGGCATCGGCGAGCTGCTCGCGCACCTCACGAAGTTCCTCGCCGAGGAGCGCGGGCGCATCCTCCTCGACAACGCCCTCGGCGAGGGGGTCGAGGCGGGGAAGCTCCTGCGCCGCGGCATCGACGCGCGCCGCCGC
>DASYCF010000945.1:0-7318 GCA_036500365.1 Byssovorax sp. | reverse complement strand
CCTTGCACGGGTCGAGCACCCAGAAGCCGCGCGAGTTGCCCGCGGTGAGCTCCTGCGCCGGCAGGTAGAACGCGGGGTGGCTCGAGTCGGTCCCCGCGTGCGCGTTGAGATCGATCGCGGCGACCCAGAGCTTCTTCGGCGTCACGTTGTCGACCAGGTCGGCGCCGCGCGGATCGCTGCAGTACGGGCCGATCGTCGCGACGTTGCCGTACATCCGGCGGCTCGTGAACACGACCCACGCGTAGCCGCCCGAGGCGATCGGGCTCACCGTCGGCTCGTAGTTCTGGTTCACGTCGTCGTCGTGCAGCGGGCTCATCGTGTCGGTCTGCACGCCGTCGCCGCTGCAGCACACGGCCGCGCCGCCGGGCGCGCAGGTCGTCCCGTTCGGCTGCAGGAGCGGCGTCGCCGACGCGAGCACGGGGAGGTACGACGTGCCGCCGGCGTCGAGCCCGTTGAGCGCGTTCAGCGGCGTGATCGTCCCCGACTGCGAGGCCGAAGCCCACGCGATCTGCGCCTTCGCGCCCTTGCGCGTGTGCATGTTCGCGTCGCCGTTGCCGTCGGCGCCGGAGCTGCTCTGGTGGTGGAACACGACGGAGTTGCTGTCGGGCAGGAACGCCGCCCACCCGGGGCGCGTGTCGGCGCTCGCGCCCGTGTCGTCGACGACCGTCGTCGGCGCGGAGAAGGTCAGCGTCGCCGGGTCGAACTTCATCACCACGAGCTGCTGCGGCGTGATCGCGGCCCCGGTCGGGTCCGTCATCGGGTTGAACGCGACCGCCTTGCCGTCGGCCGAGAACTGCGGCGAGCCGAGCGAGGTGGTGACGGCGGCGAGGCCCGTCGTCGCGAGCGGCGTCGTGTCGTCGGGCAGCGGGTAGATGCGCCCGTCGTCGCCGAGCGCGTTCGAACCGTCCGGGTACAGCGCGGGGAACGTCGTGCCGAGCGCCATCACGTTCTCGGTCGCGCCGGTGGGCGTGAGGTCGTACGCCGAGCTCGTGTAGTCGCCCGGGCTGTCGCCGTGCTGTACGACGAGGCGCGAGCCGCTCGACGCGACCGAGTGACACACGCGGCAGCCGCTCGAGTCCACCGACGTGCTGCCGGCGACGAGCGTCGGCCCCGAGTCGCCCACGTGGATGCCGAGCACGGCCGCGCCGAAGCGCCCGTCGCCTCCGATGGCGCCGTCGAGGTTCTCGGCGAGGTGCGTGCCGTACGAGTTGTAATAGATCACGCCGTTCAGACGCCCGGGCGCGACCGTCCACGTCTCGGAGACGGGGCCGTGCGCGACGCCGGCCTGCGCGACGACGAGGTCCATCGTCAGCGTGTCGGCGCCGCCGCTCGGCAGCGTGCCGGCCGAGTTCGTCGCCGCGTCCCACACGTCCTGCGGGATGGGCATGTTCACGAACTGCCCGCCCGTCTGCGCGAGGATCGCGGGCGCCGAGAACGAGCCGGTCCAGTCGTACGAGCCGCTCTTCGTGTGCAGGTGCACCTTGATCGCGTCGGCGTTGGCGGGCATCCACGTCCACATGAGGAGCGGCGCGAGGAGGCCGCGCGGGAACACGGTCTTGTCGTACGGGTAGAGCATGCCGAGGCCGAGCGCCGAGCCGTCGTCCGCGGGCGCGTCGAGCGCCGCCTGCGTCGTCTGATCGACCGCGCCGCCGAGGCCGACGCCGCCGACGCCGCCGATGCCGCCGCCCGCGAGGATCGTCGTGGGATCGGTCGCGACTTGGCCCGTCTCGCCCGATGTCGGGCCGTTCTGCGTGGCGGTGAGCTTGACCAGCACCTCGCGCGTGGCGCTGTAGTCCTGCCCGCCGACCGTGAGGCCCGCGGTCACGTTGACGTAGCCGCCGACGGTCCCGCTCGGCGTGAAGACGCCGGTCGACGCGTTGGTCGTCGTAATGGTGCCGACCTCGCCGCGGTCGACGCTCCAGCCGGCTGAGACAGGGTTGCCGTCGAACTTCGCCGTCCACTGCGCCGTCGGCGCGGTCATGCCCGACACGACGGTGACGACCTGCGTCGGCGTGGGCTCGACGTCGAACGCGCCGCTCCCGCCGCCGACGTTGGTGCTCGTGCCGCTGTGCGCGCCGCTGCCGGTCGACGAGCCGACGAACGTGCCGCTCATCGAGTCGCCGCCGCCCGCGCCCGGGTGCGTGCCCGTGCTCTCGGTGCCGGCGCCGCCGAAGCCTTCGTTCGTGGGGCTCGTGCTCGAGCTGCACCCGGCGACGAGGGCGGCGCCCGCGATGGTGACCCAACCGAGCAGAGTCCAAGAGCGACGAAGCGGCATGTTGGAATTGTCCAGGCCAGCTGAAACGGAGTCAACCACGCCCGCTGTTTTGTCGAGAAAGAAGCGGTACGATCGGCGCGTGCGGAAGACCGTCCACGGCGCGTCGTCGCCCGGCGTCGTCGCGCTCGCGTTCGGGGCCGCGGCGCTCGCGGGCGCCTGCTCGCTCGCGTTTCCAGCCGGCGATCTCGACGCGGGCACGAGCGGCGCGGGCGCGGGCGGCGCGGCGACGAGCGCGCACACCACGACGTCGACGCACACGACGACGAGTTCGAACGGCCCCGGCACCGTCGGCTCGTCGGGCGCCTCCACCTCGAGCGGCGGCGCGGGCGGCGGCTGCTCGACCGACGGCGAGTGCGACGACGGCGACCCCTGCACCGCCGACGACTGTCATCTGGGCTCGTGCCGCCACCAGATCCAGGCGGGCAGCGCGTGCGGCGTGGGCACCGACTGCACGCCCGCGTCGACGTGCAACGCGGCCGGCGCGTGCGTCCCCGGTCAGCCGAGCGACGCGGCCTGCAACGACGGCAACTCCTGCACGATCGACCACTGCGACGTCACCGGCTGCACGCACACGCCGAGCAACGGCCAGATGTGCAACGACGGCGACGCCTGCGACGGCCCCGGCACGTGCAACGCAGCGGGGCAGTGCGTCGCGAGCGCGGTCGTCGAGCAGACGCTCTGCACGGGGACGTTCGCGTGCCCCGGCGGCTTCTACGCGTCGGATTATTTTTGCGACACGAACAGCTTCTGCGGCGGCTGCCCGCTGTGCGTGAACTCGTACCACTGCAAGTACGCGTGCGAGCCGAGCTTCGACGCGTGCTGCGACATCGGTGACGGGACGAACTGCCCTTGCCCCGCCGGCTGGCACGCGAACGGCCCGTCGCACGCGAACCCCACGTGCGGCTGCGGCTCGGGCCCCGCGGTCACCTGCGTCCACTAGCTACCGGGCCTTCGCTCGACGCGCCGAGGCGCGTCCGCGTATGCTCGTCGGTCGACGCATGGCCAACGGCGGCGCCGCGCGAATCCTCGGGCGCTACGTCCTCCACGAGGAGTTCGCCTCCGGCGGCATGGCGTCCGTGCACTTCGGGCGCCTCGTCGCCGAGGCGGGCTTCACGCGCACCGTCGCCATCAAGCGGCTGCACCCGCAGCACGCGCGCGACCCCGCGTTCGTCGGCATGCTCCTCGACGAGGCGCGCGTCGCGGCGCGCGTCCGCCACCCGAACGTCGCGACGATCCTCGACGTCGTCGCCGAGGCCGGCGAGGTGTTCCTCGTCATGGAGTACGTGCACGGCGAGTCGCTCGCGCACCTCCTTCGATCGGCGGCGCTCGAGAAGGTGGCCGTTCCGCTCGCCGTCGGCTCGGCGATCGTGTCGGGCGCGCTCCGCGGGCTCTCGGCTGCGCACGGCGCCACGAGCGAGACCGGCGAGCCGCTCGGCATCGTGCACCGCGACGTGTCGCCCGAGAACATCCTCGTCGGCGTCGACGGCGTCCCGCGCGTGCTCGACTTCGGCATCGCGCTCGCGCACGGCCGATCGCAGGTGACCCGTGAGGGGAGCCTCAAGGGCAAGCTCGGCTACATGGCGCCCGAGCTCCTCGAGGGCGCCAAGGCGACGCCGCTCTGCGACGTGTACTCGACGGGCGTCGTCCTCTGGGAGACGCTCGTCGGCCGTCGGCTGTACATCGCGGAGCACGAGGCCGCCGTGCTCGCGCAGGTGCTCGTCGGCGACGTCACGCGACCGAGCCAGCTCGCGCCGGTGCCACGAGCGCTCGACGACGTGGTCATGTGCGCGGTCGCGCGGCAGCCCGGCGCGCGCTTCCCCTCGGCGGAGGCGTTCGCGAGCGCGCTCGAGCACGCGATGCCGCCGGCGGCCACGCGCGACGTCGCCGCGTTCGTCGCGTCGATGGCCAGCAAGTCGCTCGAGGCGCGGGCCGCGCGCATCGCGGCGGTCGAGACGGGCCGCGCCGCGCCGTGGTCGGCGGTCATGGCGGCGCCGGTCGCCGCGCCGGCCGTCGCGCCCGCCGTCCTCCACACCGAGGTGATGGCGCCGGCGCAGCTGCCGGACGCGACGGGCGCGTCCGCCGCTCCGCCCCGCTCCGCGTCGCCGTCGGGCTTCGGATCGGTGACCGAGCGGCGCGCGCGGACCGTCGACGCGTCGAGGCGACGCGGGACCCTCGTCGTCATCGGCCTCGCGCTCCTGCTCACGACGCTCGTCGTCCTGCTCGGGGTTCGCGCGCTCGGTCACGACGATGGCGCTGGAGCATCGAGCGCGACGTCTGCGAGCGCGTCGTCGATCTCGTCGGCTGCGCCGGTCGCGCCTGCGTCGGCCGCGCGCGCGCCGGTCGCCCCGGCGTCGGCCGCTCCATCGAGCGCGCCGCTCGAAGCGCCAGCCGCGTCGTCGTCTGCTGCGGTCGCCGAGCCGTCGTCCGAGGCCGCCGAGGCGCCGCCTCGGCCGGACACGCCGGCGCCGGCGCACCGGGCGCCGCGCGGGGCGTCGCCGAGGCCGCCGCGCGCGGGCAAGGGCGCTGATTGTGATCCGCCTTACACCGTCGACGCTCGCGGCATTCACCACTACAAGCCGAGCTGCCTGTGATGCCTCGCCGCGCGCGCGCCCTCGGCCTCGCCGTCTCGCTCGCGCTCGGCCTCGCTTCGGGCGGCGCGCGGGCCCAGACGAAGGGCGCGTCGAAGAGCGCGCACCAGGGCGGCGCCGACCCGAACAAGGCCGCGTGCGCCGAGGCGTACGAGGCCGGCCAGGAGCTGCGAGCCGGCAAGAAGCTCCGCGGCGCGCGCGACCGCTTCGTCGCGTGCAGCGCGCCGACGTGCCCCGGCGAGATGCAGAAGGAGTGCACGACGTGGCTCGCCGAGATCGACGCGGCGACGCCGACGCTCGTCCTCGCCGCGCGCGCGCCCGACGGGCAAGACGCGCCGTCGACCCGCGTCACGATCGACGACGCGCCCGCCGCGATCACGGGCGCGGCCGTGCCGATCGATCCAGGCGAGCACCGCGTGCGCTTCGAGCTCGCGCCGTGGGCGCCGGTCGAGCGCACGTTCGTCGTCGTCGAGGGCGAGAAGCTTCGCCGCGTCGACGCGGCCTTCGTCGATCCGAGCGCGAGCCGCAGGCCCGCTTGGCCGATGTACACCGCGGCGGGCGTCGGCGCGGTGGGCCTCATCTCGTTCGCGGCGTTCGGCATCGCGGGGGCGAGCCAGTACGGCGACCTCCACGACTCTTGCGCGCCGAACTGCTCGCCCGGCGACGCGTCGAGCGTGCGGACGAAGCTCCTCGTCGCGGACGTCTCGCTCGGCGTCGGCATCGCGGGGCTCGCCGTGGCCACGGTGCTGTTCTTTACGCGCCCGAAGTCGGCGCCGAGCGCCGCCGTGGCGCGTGGGCTGTCGACCGGCGGCGCGACGCTCACCTTCTGAGCGCCGCTGTCCGCTCGCCCGGTCCTTGGTCGGGTCGATTGTCCGCCCGGCCGGACAATCGGCGCCGCGCCCCGTGGATTGGCCGCCAAAATCGGGTGCGTGCGCCTGGCACGCGGCGCGCAAAGGCTCTCCCCACACAAGGAGGTCGCGATGATCGAATGGTTCAGCGCTGGTGGTTGGGGGATGTTCCCGATTCTCGCCGCGGGCGTCCTCTCGGTGGTGGTCGGCGTGCGCGCCGCGAAGGCGCCGACGAAGCGCCGCGTCGCGCTGCTCCGCACGCTGCCCGGGCTGCTGATCGTGATGGGCCTCTTCACCTTCGGCACCGACATGTGGTCCGTCAACGTCCACCTCAACGACCCCGCCTTCGTGAAGATGATCGGCGCGACCGACGATCGCCTCGCGCTCGTGGCGCTGATGGGCGTCACGGAGTCGGCGCAGGCGATCACGCTCGCCGGCCTCTTCGCGACGCTGGTCGCCGGGCTCCGCGCGGTCGTCGCGTTCCGCGGCGAGGAGTGACGACTTCACGCGGCGGGAGCCTTGCTTCTCTTCGACGACGCGGCGCGCGTCGGGCCTGACGCGCAGGTGACCCGCCGCGATCGACGCGTGCGTCGACGCCGCGTCGATCGGCCGGACCAATCACGATGCGGCGCCTGCCGATGCGCGCGCCGCCTCGTCCCAGCCGCGGACGAGGACGAGCGGCGCGAGCGACACGGCGAAGGCGATCACGAACACGGCGGGTTTGCCGAGCGCGTCGCCGAGCGCGCCGCCCGCGAGGCTCCCGGCGCCGATCGCGATCGCGTTCGCGCTCGTCAGCGCCGTGTAGTGGAGGCCCGCGTTCGAGCGTCGCGTCGCGCTCATCAGCGCCGCGAAGAGCACGGTCGTCCCGAGCCCGCTCGCGAAGTGCTCGACCGCGATCGACAGCGTCGTGAGCGCCCGCGGCGCGCCGAGCTCGGCCGCGGCGAAGAGCGGGACGCACACGAGCGCCTGGAACACGCCGCCGACGGCGAGCGCGCGCGGCTCGCGCATCACGCGATGGACGAGGCCGCCGACCGCAGCGCCGGCCAGCGCGCTCACGGTGCCGATCGTGACGACGGCCCAGCCGATCTGGGCCTTCGTCCAGCCGGCGTCGACGACCATCGGCTTGAGGACGGCGCTCGCCGCGTGCAGGCCGAGTTTGTACGTGAGCGCGAGCGCGAGCGCGGGCCACACGCCGGGCGCGACCATGTGCTTCGCGAGCGCGGCGAGCTCGAGGCGGTTCTTCTCGGCGCCGACGTCCGCGCGCGGCGCGTCGTCGACGTCCGCGCGCTCGTGGACGCGCAGCGTGAACGCGCCGAGCCCCGCGAGCGCGACGAACCCGCCGCAGGCGAGCAGCGTCGCGGGCTCGCCGAGCGCGGTCGACACGAGCAAGAGGCCCGCGCCGCCGCCGAGCATGCCGAGCCGGTAGCCGGCGACCTGCGCGACGTTGCCGAGCCCGAGATCCTTCGGCTCGAGCATGCGCACCGCGAGCGCGTCGACGAAGATGTCCTGCGTCGCCGCGACGAACGCCGCGAACGCCGTGATGGCGAACCAGATCGGGGCGTGGTCCGCCAGCGAGAACGGCGCGTACGCGGCGACGGTGAGCGCGA
>DASYCF010000944.1:0-2795 GCA_036500365.1 Byssovorax sp. | reverse complement strand
AGCGGGCGAATGGACGTGCGCCGCGTCGCCCGCCAGGAGGACACGCCGCTCCCGATAGGTCGACGCCTGGCGCGCCGTGTCGGTGAAGCGCGACAGCCACGTGGCGCCGTGCACGCCAAAGTCGGTCCCGTAGACCGAGATCATCGCCGCGCGGAGGTCGTCGAGCGTGGGCTCGCCGTGGCCGACGCGCTCCTCGCTCACCAGCACCCGAATGGTCTTGCCGTCTTCGAGTCGGCTGAGGCCGTGGATGCCCCGCCCGTCACGGCGGACCCCGAGATCGGGCTCTCCGGTCATCTCGACCTCGGCGAGCAGCGCGCTCGTGGACGCGTCCCAACCGGGGAAACCGATGCCTGCCCTCTTGCGCACGACGCTGCGACCGCCGTCGCAGCCGACGAGGTATCGCGCGCGCAAGGAGCGGCCGTCTGCGAGCCGCACGTCGACGCCGGCGTCGTCTTGTGTGAGGTCGGTCACATCGACGCTGCGATGAATCGGCACCGCGAGCTCGTCGACCCAGGCGGCGAGGACGCGCTCGATGTGGTTTTGCCGGAGCGCGAGCCCGTAGTTGTGACGCGTCGGAAAGTCGCTGATGTCGAGCGGGATCGACGCGATGCTCGCGACCTGCATGGCCTTTCCCTGCGAGAGGAAGCGCTCCGCGACGCCGCGCTGGTCGAGCACCTCGATGGTGCGCGACTGGAGGCCGCCCGCGCGCGCGCCCGCGAGCTCCTGATCGGGGCGCCGCTCGACGACGACCACGTCGACGCGCGCGACGGCGAGCTCGGCCGCCAACATGAGCCCGGTCGGCCCCGCCCCGACGATCGCCACCGCGTGCTTCACAGAGGCGCGATCCACAGGATCGAACCGTCGTTGTCGTTCGCCAGGAACAGGCGACCATCGCTCGAGAACTCCAACGCTGCGGGGCGACCGTGCGCGAACGTGAAATCGTCCCAGCCGGTGGCGAAGTCGGTCATGCCGCCGGAGTCGCCGCCAATGTCGGTGCCCGTGACAGGCAGGCCCGTCGTGGGGTCCATCGAGACGGCGATGAGGCGCGCGCCGGCCCAGCTGCTGACGACGCCGTGCAAGACGACGAACGCGTCGTTCGTCCACGGGCTCGGCCACGTGCCCGGCTCGAACGCGACGTCGAACGGCGTGTCGCCGATGATGAAGCCGTCGCTCTCGGTCGAGATCCCGCCGCAGCGCGGCGTCGCCCCCGTCTGCGTCGTCTGGCCGGTGTACGGCGTGTCCTTCGTCGCGCAGCAAGGGAAGCCCCAGTCGTCGCCCTGCTTGAACGGGATGAGCTTCTCGCGGCCGCGATCGGGGCCCGAGAAGTCCTTCGCGAGCTCGACCGCGAAGCACTGGTTCTTGCCGCGGGCGCAGCGGACCGCGATCGGGTTGCGGAAGCCGCGCGCGACGCCGACCGGGGTGGTCGTGGTGTCGACCTTGTAGATGCCGCCGTGGAACGGGTGAGGCTCGACGCAGGGCTCGAGGTCGTCGCCGCCGTTGCTCACGTAGATGGTGCCGTCGTCCGCGACGTCGAGCGTCTTCGGCCAGTGCCCGCTCGAGCTGTAGAAGCCGTTCGCGGCGGTCATCGAGGCGATCAGCGTCGGCGGGGCGCTCGGCGCGTGGTCGCCCGCGGCGTACGGCACGCGGAAGATGCTGTCGTGGTCCTGGAAGTAGAGGGAGTCGTTCGCGAAGAGGAGCCCTTGCGTCGACGGCAGGTTGCTCTTGTACGTGATGCAGCCGTTCGTGCCCCCGAAGCATCGCGTCGAGCCGAGCGCGAAGCCGTCGGCTCCCTGCGGCAGCACGACGATGCCGCCGACGCCGTCGAGGCCGCCGCCCGTGGTGCCCGTGGTCGGCGACGCGACGAAGAGATCGCCGCCGGGCGCGAACCGGATCTGCCGCGCGTCGCCGACGGACGCGTAGTAGTGCACGCAGAAGCCCGTCGGCATCGAGAGGAAGCGCAGGTCGAACGGCTGGCAGTGATCCTGCGAGCCCGACGCGCAGATCGGGAGCCCGCCCGGCACGACGGCGGGCCCGTCGGCCGTGAACTGGACCGAGCCGGGGAGGCCGCACGGCCCGCTGCCCGCGTCGACCGGTGTGCCGCTGCCCGTGGAGCTCGACGACGAGCTCGCGCTCGACGAGCTCGCCGACGCGCTGCTGGCCGTCGTGGAGGAGTCCGCGGAGGCGCCGGACGCGGCGGCCGACGGCGCGTCGTCTCCTCCGCAGGACGCCGCCGCGATGACGACGACGGACGAGAGCGAGGCGAGGACCAGAGCGAAGCGAAGACGCGGCATCCGCCGTTCTTAGCGCATGTCGGCGCGCTCGGCGATCGAGCGCCGGTGCGCGCGCCGGCACATGGACGCTCGTCGGCAAAGGCGGTCGCGTCGACCTCCGGTGTCAGGCGTCAAGCGGCGCATACCGCAGCATCACCCCGCCGTCGGGGAACGTTCGCGGCGGCTCGATCAGACGGAGCGCGACGCGACGGTCCATCGCCGGCAAATAGGGCGTGCCCGCGCCGAGCACGAAGGGTCGAAGGTTGACGCGATACTCGTCGATGAGCCCGAGCGGGACGAACGTCGCGGCGAGGTCGGGGCCGCCGAGCCACATCTCGCCGCCGTGCTCGGCCTTGAGCGCGGCGACGGCGCGGGCCGCGTCGGTCGTGACGAGGCGGCTGTTCCACGCGACGTCGCGCGCGCTGCGCGAGAAGACGACCTTCGGCGTGTCACGCCAGACGGGCGCGAACGCGGCGACGAACGGCGACGCGCCGGGCGACGCGTCGGCCGTCGGCCAGACGGACG
>DASYCF010000943.1:0-1805 GCA_036500365.1 Byssovorax sp. | reverse complement strand
CGTAGACGACGGGCGGCGTGCGATCGAACGCGCTCGCGGCCTTCGGCGTCGAGAACGGCGCGCGCGTCATGCTCTCGACGCCGCCGGCGATCACGCACGCGCACTCGCCGGTCGCGACGCGGCGCGCGGCGTCGGCCACGGCCTCGAGCCCCGATCCGCAGAGGCGGTTCACGGTCACGCCGGGGAGCGCGTACGGCAGGCCCGCGATCAGGAGCGCCATGCGCGCGACGTTGCGGTTGTCCTCCCCGGCCTGGTTCGTCGCGCCGAAGACGACGTGATCGACCTCGGCCGCGATGGCCGAGTTGCGTCGCACGAGCGCCTGAATCACGTGCGCGGCGAGATCGTCCGGTCGCACGTGGGCGAGCGCGCCGCCGTAGCGGCCGATGGGCGTGCGGACGGCGTCGACGACGAACACGGGGGCGAGGCTCATGCCCGAACCCTCGCAAGAAATCGCGCGCGGAGCACGCGCTTTTCCGCGTAGATTGCTGCGCCATGCTCATTCTGATGCACGCGGGCGCCACTCCCGGACAGATCGAAGGCGCGTGCAAGGCCGTCCGCGACCTGGGCTTCACGCCGCACCCGATCCCCGGCGCCGCGCGCACGGCCATCGGCGTCACCGGCAACAAGGGGCCGCTCGAGCCGTCGCTCTTCACGAGCCTCGACGGCGTGGCCGACGCCGTGCCCGTGAGCCAGCCCTACAAGCTCGTGAGCCGCGAGGTGAAGCCCGAGCCTACGGTGATCGATCTCGGCAACACGAAGATCGGCGGCGGCAGCGTGTGCATCATGGCGGGCCCGTGCGCCGTCGAGGGTCGCGAGCAGCTCCTCACGACCGCGCGCCACGTGAAGGCGAACGGCGCGCACCTCCTCCGCGGCGGCGCGTTCAAGCCGCGCACGAGCCCGTACGACTTTCAGGGCCTGCGCGAGGAGGGCCTCGAGATCCTCGCCGAGGCGCGCGCCGAGACCGGCCTGCCCATCGTGACCGAGGTGAAGGACACCGAGTCGCTCGCCACCGTCGCCAAGGTCGCCGACGTGCTGCAGATCGGCGCGCGCAACATGCAGAACTTCAGCCTGCTCGAGGCGTGCGGCGGCGTGGACAAACCCGTCATGCTCAAGCGCGGCCTCTCGTCGACGGTGAAGGAGTGGCTCATGGCCGCCGAGTACATCGTCGCGCGCGGCAACCGGAGGGTGATCCTCTGCGAGCGCGGCATCCGCACGTTCGAGACCGCCACGCGCAACACGCTCGACCTCGGCATCGTGCCGCTCCTCCGTGAGCTCACGCACCTGCCCATCATCATCGATCCCTCGCACGGCACCGGCTACGCGAAGGGCGTGACGCCGATGGCGCGCGCCGCCGTCGCGACCGGCTGCGACGGCGTGATGGTCGAGGTGCACCCCGATCCGAAGAAGGCGCTCAGCGACGGCCCGCAGTCGCTCGACTTCCCGATGTTCGAGCGCCTCATGCGCGATCTGCGCGGCATCGCCGCCGTCATGGGGCAGGGCATGGATTGACGATGGGTCCCGGGAGCGGCCCCAAACGCCATCTCGCTTCGCTCGGTCATTTGACGCGCTCGACGCGCACGTAGCCGGGCTCGTCTCCCTCGCCGACCTGCACGTAGCCGAGCTTCGTCAACAGGCGCACCGACGGCGTGTTCTCCGGATCGACGTCGGCGAACACCGCGCGGACGCGCGGCTCGGCGAGGGCCCAGTCGGTGAGCGCGGCGACCATCTCGGTCGCGAAGCCCCTGCGCTGGAACTCGGGCAGGACCGAGTAGCCGATCTCGACCTTCCCCTCCTCCGCGCGGCCC
>DASYCF010000942.1:0-5431 GCA_036500365.1 Byssovorax sp. | reverse complement strand
GTCGAGCACCGCGGGATCGACGTCCACCTCGCGCCACGTGCCGTCGCGTCGTCGTCCGCAAACGGCGAGCTGCCCCGGCTCGCGTCGCGGCTCCTCGCGCGCGGCCTCCTCGCTCGGCGACGTCGAGAGCTCGGCGCACCTGCCCGCGAACGCGAGCGCGCCCGCGCCGTCGGTCGCGAACCAGCCCACGTCGTGGAACGTGTGCTCGACCTTGACCTGTCCGCCGCGCGTCACGTGCGCCGCGATCGAGCCGTAGCCGTTCGCGCGCTCGCGGCGACAGATGACGACCGCGCCGTCGTCGACGGGCACGACGCCGCAGCTCGAGCCGCGCTCCGGGGCGGGGCCGAGGCGCTCGACGTACGCGCCGCTCGCGAGGTCGACCGACACGAGCGCACCGTTGACCAGCGCGACCGCGCGCCCCGCGCCGAGGGGAGCGCCGTCACGCATCGCCGCGCCGAGCGGCGTCACCCCGCCGACGTCCGCCGCGTCGTCGGGCCGCGTGAGCACGTCCTCGAAGAGCCCGCGAGCGCTGACGCCGCGTCGGGACGCGAGGAGATCGGACGCAGGCGCGAGGCGATCCAGATCGTCGAGGACGCGCTCGCCGACGCGGCCCTCGAGCACCACGCGCCCGCCCACGATCGTGAGGCCGGTCGTGCCCTGCGCGTCTCCGCGCAGCTCGCTCCACGTGGCGCCGTGATCGCGCGTGACCGCGACGCGACCGAGCGCGTCGAGGCGGACGCCGCGCCCGCCGACGACGAGCGCGTCCGCGAGCCCGCTCACGGGCGGACGCACGAGCCTCAGCGACGCGACGCGCAGCTCGAGCACGGCGCCCTCGGTCACGACGAGCGGCGCGCCCCACGGACCGTTGCGCGCGCCGACCACCGACTCGCCGCGCGGCAGACCGCGCACGCGCTCGAGCGCGCCGAGGAAGGTCGACGACACGTACACGCGCGCGTGCGACCACACGACGAAGCCGCCATCGGGCAGGGCGAGCGCGCCCTCGAGCGGCTCGGCGATCTCCGCCGCGCCCCACGCCGACGCGACGACGAAGCCGCGCGCGTCGAGCTCGAGGCGCGCGCCGTCGGCGATCACGCGATCCCGAGCGGCCTCGTGCGTCACGCGGAACGCGCGGCTCTCCTCGCCGAGCGCCCACCGCGCGGCCGCGCGCGCAGCCGCCGGCTCGCCGCGCGTCTTGGGCGACGCCACGGGCACGCGCCCGCACGCCGCGAGCGCGCACGCCGCCGCGCACATCCCGATCGCCCTGCTCGTTCGTGCTCCGCGTTCGTTCACGTCGCTCGTCGGCCGCCTGGCGGCCGCGCGAGCTTGCCGCCGGGGGCGCCGCGCGGCCAGCGGAACACGCGCGCGCGCCTCGGCGCCGTGTACATGGGCGGCGCGCTCACCGAGCTCGGGCGAGCCGGCGGCGACGCGGCGCTCGGCCTCGAGCTCACGGCGAAGGCGTTCGAGCGCGGCCGCGTCGAGGCGCGGCGCGTTGGCGTTCGCGTCGGGGGGTTGTCGCGCTCGGGCCGAGGGCCTACCTGCCGCGCATGGTCGCCGGGCTCGCGTTCTTCACCGTGTGCTTCCCGTCGATGCTGTCCATCGTCGATCCGTTCGCGGCCGCGCCGATCTACCTCGCGCTCACGGGGCGCGACGAGCGGCCGGAGCAGCGGCGGACCGCGATGCGCGCGACGCTCACGGCGCTCGTCGTGCTCTGCCTCTTCGCGGCGGCGGGGACGGCGATCTTCGGCTTCTTCGGCATCACCATCCCGGCGTTCAAGCTCGCGGGCGGGGCGCTGCTGTTCTTGATGGCGCTCGACATGATGCGCGCGAAGCCCTCCGGCGCGCGCAGCACGCTCGAGGAGCGGAACGAGGCGCAGAACCAGGAGGAGGTCGGCGTCATCCCCATCGGCGTGCCGGTGCTCTCCGGGCCGGGCGCCATCGCCACCGTGATGATGTGGTCGTCGCGCGCGAGCCTCGTCGCCGACAAGCTCGCGCTCTACGTCTCCGTGGGGCTCGTGTGCGCGATCACGCTCGTCACGCTGCTCTCGGCGGCGCGCGTCGTCGGCTTCCTCGGCAAGGTGGGCATCAACGTGATCACGCGGATCATGGGCCTGATCCTCGCGGCGAGCGCGGCGCAGTTCATCATCGACGGCTGGCGCGCGGCGATGCTCTGACTCGCGTCACGCCTTCGCGGGCGCGGGCGCGGGCGCGGGCGACCGGCTCGGCGCGTCGTCCTCGTCGTCTTCTTCGTCGTCGTCTTCGCCGAAGAGCGACGCGCCGCCGGCGGCGCCGTGCTCGGCGAAGATCGTGTCGGCCGCGAGGACGAGCCGGTTCAGCTCGTCCTCGCCCGCTGCGCCGTAGTACGCGACGACGAGGGTCGCGCCGTCGACCCAGAGGTACACCTCGGGCACGTCCATCAGCGCGTCGCGGATCGGCGTCGACAGCCACCGGCGGATCGCCTTGAGGGTCGCGGGCGCGTCGTTCACGCCCTCGACGACGAACGCGTCGCTGAAGTCCGGATCCTTCTTGAACTCGATGCCGAGGCCGGGCTGCAGCACGCCCTCGACGATGGGCGTCGGCTTGACGGTGAACGTCGGCGCCTTCTCGTCGAGCCGCGCGACGACGGCTTGATAGTCGGACGAGTCGGCGGATCCCGCCTCGGCGATCGCGAGGAACGCGACGCGGGGCAGGAGCTCGTAGAAGCCGAGCGGCTGACCGTCGCCGACCTTGCCGAAGCCGCGCGCGAGCGGGCCGGGCAGGCCTTGGGCTTGGCGCGGCGGGCGCCGACGACGGCCGTCCGGCTCTGCCTCGTCGTCGGCGAGGTGCGGGCCGAAGCCCTTGCGCCAGCGCGCGATCTCCCGGGCGCGGCGATCGTCGGGGCGGTTCGAGAGGAGGTACACGAACGCCGTGAACAGCGGCGCGACGATCCAGAGCCACCAGAGCGGGCCGAAGAGACCTTGCATGGCCGGCGCACCTTAGCAGCTCGACGTCAAAATGCGTGGACGCCGCCGCGCGCCGCGAGCATGCCGCAGCGGTGACGGACGCGAGCGAGGCTCCTGCCGGCGCCGTGCCGCGGCTCGTCGGCGTCGTCCACCTCGCGCCGCTGCCCGACAGCCCGCGCTTCGAAGGCGACCTCGAGGCGGTCGTCGAGTCGGCCGCGCGCGACGCCGAGGCGCTCGCGGCGGCCGGCTTCGAGGCCGTCGTCGTCGAGAACTTCGGCGACGCGCCGTTCGTGCCGGGCCGCGTCTCGGCGATGACGATCGCGGCGATGACCGCGTGCGCGCGCGCCATCCGCGCCGCCGCGCCGTCGATCCCGCTCGGCGTGAACGTGCTGCGCAACGACGTCGACGCCGCGCTCGCCGTCGCCGTCGCGAGCGGCGCGTCGCTCGTCCGCGTGAACGTGCACACGGGCGCCCGCGTCACCGATCAAGGCGTGATCGAGGGCCGCGCGCACGAGACGCTGCGTCGCCGTCGGGAGCTCGGCGTCGATCGAGGCGCGCGCCGCGTCGCGCTCCTCTGCGACGTCGACGTGAAGCACGCAGCGCCGCTCGCCCCGCGGCCCATCGCCGACGAGGCGCTCGAGACCGCCGAGCGCGGCCTCGCCGACGCGCTGCTCGTCACGGGCGCGGGCACCGGTCAGCCCGCGCGCCAGGCCGATCTCGACGCGGTGCTCGCCGTCGCCTCCGTCCCCGTGCTCGTCGCGAGCGGCGTCACGCTCGAGTCGCTCGATCGCATCGCCGGGGCGCACGGCGTCGTCGTCGGCTCGTGCCTTCGGCCGCACGATCGCGCGGGCCTGCCGGTCGACGCGGCGCGCGCGCGCGCCTTCGCCGACCGCTTCCACGCCGTCTTCGGCCGCGCCCGGTAGCGCCCGTGGCGCTCGCTCGCTCGCGCGCCCGGCGCCTCCTCGATCGCGTGCAGCGGGACCGCGCCGTCGTCGTCGTCACGCTCGCCGCGGCCGCGCTCCGCCTCGCGTGGAACCTCCTCGTCCACCGGCCGACGTCGTTCGCGTTCTCGGACATGGGCGGTTACCTCGAGCGCGCGAAGGAGATCTTCGACGACGCCGCGCGCGCGCACACGTGGTTCGGCGCCAACTGGCGCCCGCGCCCGCACACGACGCTCTTCCCGTGGGGCACGCACGCGCTCGTCTTCTTCGCGAAGCTCCCGTTCGGGCGCGACGCGAGGGCGCCGGTCGACGCCGCGTTCGCGCTGCTCGGCGCGGCCGGCGTCGGGTACACGTACGCGGCGGCGCGCCGCCTCGCCCCGGATCGACCGTGGCTCACGACGGCGTTCGGCGCGCTGCTCGTCGTCTACTACCCGTGGATCGCGCTCTCGGGCTACGCGCTCAGCGAGCCCGGCCTCGCGGCGGGCGTAGGCGCCGCGGCGTTCTACGCGCTCCGGCTCGCGGATCGAGGGCGCGCGCGCGACGCGATCGCGCTCGGCGCCGCGATCGGGGTCGGCGCGATCTTCCGGCCGCAGATGCTGCTCTCGGGCGCGCTCGTCGCCCTCGTGTTCGTGCTCCGGCGGAGGTCGTTCCCGCGCGTGGGGCGGCGCGCGCTCGTGCTCGCCGCGCTCCCGCTCGCGCTCTGCCTCGGCGTCTCGTCGGCGCGGATCGCGTTCCACAACCGGCGGCTCGGGCTCGTGTCGACGAACGGCCCCTTGAACTTCGCGTTCGGGCGCTGTCACGCGCCCGCGCTCGAGCAGCGCGCGCCAGGGAGCGCCGGCTTCTTCGGTCCGCCGCCGTTCGGCATGATGCTCGCTTACGAGAAGACGCACCCGGGCGCGTGGTTCAAGCTCGAGCCCGTCGTCGAGAAGCTGAGCCTCCACGGCTACATGTGGGACGAGGCGCCGCTCGATCGCATGGCGCGCGCGTGCGTCGAGAAGAGCGGCCTCGCGAAGCAGGCGTCGTTCGCGATCACGCACGTCGTCATGCTCTGGGCCTACGACGACGTGTGGCCCGACGCGGCGACGGGCTTCCGGCGCGAGATGGCGCGGTGGGCGCGCGCCGTGCTCGTGCTCCAGCCGCTGCCGCTCCTGTTCGCGCTGGCGCGCTCGCTCCGTCGTCGTCGAGCCCGGGAGCTCCTCGTCGCGGCGCACGTGTTCGCGCTGCTCGCGACCGCGATGATCTACTTCGGCGACGCCCGGATGCGGGTCCCCTACGACGGCGTCGCGTGGCTCCTCGCGGTGGTCGCCGCCGCCTCCGCGCTCCGCTGGCTCCGCGCGGAGGCGCCCGGCCTGCTACGCTCAGGCCCATGACCGAGGCGCTCTCGTGGGTGACGTTCGCCTGCGCGGCGCTGCTGTACGCAGCGTCGAGCGTGCTCTTCTACCTCGCCATCGTGCGCGGTCAGCCGGTCGCCCTCGGCGCCGCGCCCGCCGGGGACGCGAACCGCGGGCGCGAGCGGGCGCTCCGCCTCGCGCCGACCCTGCTCGGCCTCGG
>DASYCF010000941.1:0-2536 GCA_036500365.1 Byssovorax sp. | reverse complement strand
CGACCGAGGAGGTCGAGCGACGCGTCTCGATCCCGCTCGAGCGCGCGCTGAACGGCGCGCCCGGGATGATGCGCCTCCGCACCGTGTCGCTCTTCGGGCTCTCGTTCGTCACGCTGAACTTCGAGGACGGCGTCGACCCGTACCGGGCGCGACAGATCGTCGCCGAGCGCCTCAACGACGCGGACCTGCCCGACGGCGTGAAGCCCGGGCTGTCGCCGCTCGCGACGCCCATCGGCGAGGTCTACCGCTACACGCTCGAGGGCGCAGGCGGCGACCCGATGAGCCTGCGCACGCTGCAAGACTGGACGGTGCGACGCGAGCTCCTCCAGGTGCCGGGCGTCGCCGACGTCGTGTCGTACGGCGGGCTCATCCGCGAGATCCACGTGCAGCCCGACCCGACGAAGATGGCGTCGCTCGGCGTCGGCCTCGCGGACATCCAGCAGGCGCTCTCGAAGGCGAGCGCGAACGCGACCGGCGGCTACGTCGAGCGCGGCGCCGAGATGTTCGTCATCCGGAGCCTCGGCATCTTCCACGACCTCGCCGACATCGGCGCGGTGCGCGTCGGCGCGCACGACGGCGTGGCCATCACGGTGCGCGACGTCGCCGCCGTGACCGAGGGCTACATGCCGCGGCAAGGCGTCGTCTCGCGCGACGACGACCCCGACGCCGTGCAGGGCATCGTCATCATGCGCAAGGGCGAGAACCCGAGCGCCGTGCTGTCGGGCCTCGCGAAGCGCGTGAAGGAGCTCAACGAGCGCATCCTGCCGAAGGGCGTCCACCTCGCGCCGTTCTACGATCGCACCGACCTCGTCAACACGACGCTGCACACCGTCTTTCACAACCTGGCCGAGGGCGCGATCCTCGTCACGCTCGTGCTCTTCGCGTTCATGCTGAGCGTGCGCGCGTCGCTCATCGTCGCGGCCGTGATCCCGCTCTCGCTCGGCGCGTCGTTCATCTACCTGTCGATGCGCGGCATGAGCGCGAACCTGCTCAGCATGGGCGCGGTCGACTTCGGCATCATCGTCGACGGCGCGGTGATCCTCGTCGAGCACCTGTTCCACTCGCTGTCGCCGCGCACCAAGGCCGAGGAGGGGCCGATCGACGCGGCCACGCTGCGCGAGCGCGCATACGCCGCCGCGCGCGAGGTCGCGCGGCCGACGCTGTACTCGCTGCTCATCATCATCGCGGCGTACCTGCCGATCTTCTCGCTCCAGCGCGTCGAGGGGCGCATCTTCTCGCCGCTCGCGAACACCGTCGTCAGCGCCCTCGTCGGCGCGCTGCTCGTCAGCTTCACCCTCGTGCCCGTGCTGTGCGCGCTCGCGCTGCGCAACGGCAAGGTGCAGCGCGAGTCGCCGCTGCTCACGTGGGCGCGTCGCGGCTACGAGCCCGCGCTCGCGTTCGCGATGAAGAACTCGGGCGCGATCCTGATCGTCGCGTTCGGCGCGCTCGCATCGGCCGGCGTGCTCCTGCCGCGCCTCGGCTCCGAGTTCCTGCCCGAGCTCAACGAGGGCGCCGTCTGGGTCACGTTCGCGCTGCCGCCGAACACGTCGACGAGCGAGGGCCGCAAGATCACGCCGCGCATCAAGGCGCTCTTGAAGCGCACGCCCGAGGTCGTCGGGCTGATGACGCAGCACGGGAGGCCCGAGGACGGCACCGACCCGAAGCTCCCGAACAACCTCGAGATGTTCGTGAAGCTCGCCCCGCTCGACAAGTGGCGCAAGGGCAAGTCGCTCGACGATCTCGTCGCGGAGATGAGCGCGAACGTCGGAGAGGTCCCCGGCATCGAGTCGGACTTCTCGCAGCCCATCCGCGACAACGTGAACGAGAACATCTCCGGCCAGCAGGGCCAGATCGCGCTCAAGGTGTTCGGCGACGACGTCGACAAGCTGCAAGAGCTCGGCGAGAAGGCGAAGGTCGTGCTCGCGAAGGTCGCCGGAGCCGAGGACGTGGGCCTCGTGAAGTCGGGCGACTCGCCCGCGATCAGCGTGAAGCTCGACCGCGCCGCGCTCGCCCGGTTCGACCTCGATCTCGGCGACGTGCAGGACTACATCGAGACCGCGATGGGCGGCCACGTCGCCTCGCAGCTCTGGGAGGGCGAGAAGAAGTTCGACGTGACCGTGCGCCTGCCGACGGCCACGCGCGAGGACGTCGGCGCGATCCAGCGCGTCATGATCCCGCTGAAGGACGGCGGGCTCATCCCGCTGTCCGCCCTCGCCGAGGTGAAGATGGGCACCGGCCGCGCCGCCGTCACGCGCGAGGGCGGGCGGCGCTACGTCGGCGTGCGGATGAACGTCCGCTCGCGCGACCTCGGCTCGTTCGTGGCCGAGGCGCGCACCAAGGTCGCCGCCGCGCTCGAGCTGCCGCCGGGCTACGAGCTCACGTGGGGCGGCGAGTTCGAGAACCAGGAGCGCGCGATGGCGCGCCTCACGCTCGTCGTCCCGCTCGCGCTCGGCATCACGTTCCTGCTGCTGTTTTCGGCGTTCGGCTCGATCTTCGACGCGACCGTGATCCTGCTCAACGTGCCGTTCGCGCTCGT
>DASYCF010000940.1:0-2454 GCA_036500365.1 Byssovorax sp. | reverse complement strand
TCGTGACCGCGTGATCGCCGCCGATCTGGGCGCGCGCGTCGCCCGCGGTATCGCTCGTGTCGCTGCCGCCGACGACGCGCGACGCGTTGCGCTTCACGTGCGTCGTCGCGTCGCGCCCGACGTCGATGTCGAGGTCGCGCTGCGCCTTCAAGAAGATCTGCTCGCTGCCCGCCGCGTCTTCGAACGAGAGCTCGTTCGCGCCGGCGCCGCCCGGCGAGGTGCGCGTGCGCAGGCCGCTCCGCGTCTTGTCGGCGGGGAGCGCGAACGGCGGCGGGCTCGTCGCGTTGTACACGCCGCCGACGACGACCGGCGCGTCGGGGTCGCCGCCGAGGAAGGTGACCATCACCTCGCTGCCCACGCGCGGGACGAAGTGCGCGCCGAAGCCGGCGCCCGTCCACGGCTGCACGACGCGGAGCCACGTGGACGCGCCGTCCCCCGCGTCGCCGATCTGCCAGTGGAAGCGCACCTGCACTCGCCCGAGCGCGTCGGTGTGGATCTCCTCGCCGGCGGGGCCGACGACGATCGCGGTCTCGAGCACCTGGCGTACGCGCTGGCGCGGCCGCGGAGGGCGATGCGCGACGTCCGCCGGCGCGCACGTGAAGCGGTTCTCGTAGACGAGCTGGCCGTCGCGCTCGGCGTGCTGGGCGAGGTCGTGCTCGATCGACGTGATCGCGTAGGCGCCGGAGAGCTCGGGCGTGGTCTCGGCGTCGAGCCGGAACGCGAGGCCCGGCGCGATCGCGCGCGACGTGCTCGTGCCACGACCGACGACGGCGCCGCGGCGGCGCTGCTCGAGGGCGACCTCGGCGGGCGGGCTCTCGACGTCGGCCTCGGCGTAGGGGCCGCGGTGCTCGTACGCGAGGAGCTCGGCGCCGCCGACCGGCGGCGTGACCCCCGCGCGCGCGCTGACGCGCAGGTCGAGGAGCGGCTTCTGCGGGTCGTAGTCGCGGAGGAGCGCGCGGTCGGGCGCCGCCGCGGACTCGAGCGCGAACTCGAGCACGTCGTCCCCGGAGCCGGGCCGGCCCTCGCGCGCGTCGCGTCGGCGCAGCGTCAGCGTCTGCGGCTCGAGCTTGCCGTAGCCCTCGGCCGCGTCGAAGAGCACCACCGAGTCCTCGCCCGAGTCGGCGTCGCCGTGGTCGAAGGTGAAGAGGACGCCCTCCTCGGCGAGGATCCGGCGCACGAACGCGAGCGTCGACTCCTTGTATTGCACGCAATAGGCGCGCTTCGCGTAGGCCCGCGTGAGGCGCGTGGTCACGCGGACGCCGGCGAGGCCGAGCGCGCCCGCGACGACCTCGGGCACCGTCTGCTCGACGTGCACGACGCTCGTGACGCGGTGGCGCAGCATCGCGAGCCGCGGGACGACGCGCACGCGGACGACGCGCTCGCCGCCGGCCCGAATGACGCCCTCGACCGAGACGCGCTCGACCACGCCGTGCACCGTGCGGCCCCGCCCGTCTTTGCCGGAGAGCGTCACGGAGGCGCGCTCGCCGACGACGGCGACGCGCTCGTCCGGCTCGCAGAGGACGCGCGCGTCGAGGCGGAAGACGCGCGACAGCTCCTCCCGACCGCGCAGCGAGACGAGCGGCCGCGCCCCGCGACCGCCGACCCGCAGCGAGAACGGCCCTGCGACGTTCGTGCTCATGGCGGGTGATATATCGGAGCGACGCGCGCCGAGTTGCGTACAAAATGATCGGCGCGAGCCGAGGGGGCAGGCCGCCGGCGCGGAGGTACAACGAACCATGAAGAAGGCCGCGCACACGAAGGCCGGCGGCGGGACCGCCGCCGCGAAGCAGGGCGACCGGGTCGTGGGCGTCGACACGCACGTCGTCCTCGTCCCGTCGCCGGGCGGACCCGTGCCCACGCCCACGCCGCTGCCGTTCTCGGGCCCGCTCGGCGACGCGCTCGCCGCGAGCGTGAAGGTCGACGGGCGCGCGATCGCCACGGTGGGCAGCGTCGCGACCAACTCGCCAGCGCACGTCGCGCCGAGCGGCCCGTTCCAGCGACCTCCCACGAACCGCGCGACCGTGAGCGGCGGCAGCGCCACCGTGCTCGCGGGCGGCAAGGGCGTCGCGCGGGCGGGTGATCCGGCGAAGACCTGCAACGACCCCGCCGATCAGCCGAACGGGAGCATCGTCGCGGCGGGCACGGTCCTCGTCGGCGGCTGACGCGCTCGCACGATGAAGGGCAAGCGCAAGAGCGCGCGCGCGGCGAAGGCGGTCGAGGAGGCGGCCGGTGCCGCCGTGACGCTCGCGCGACTCGCCGACGTGAAGGCCGCCGTCGCGGAGACGCTCGCGCGGGACCGCGTTCTGGCGCATTTCGGCGTCGACGAGGCCTCGTTCAAGGCGGCCGACGCCGCGTGGTCGTCGAAGCTCGCGAGCGACCCCGCCGTCCTCGAGGCGTACGGCGTCGAGCTCGCGCGCGCCGAGGACGAGCTCGCGCGGGCGACGCCGCCGATCG
>DASYCF010000939.1:0-4026 GCA_036500365.1 Byssovorax sp. | reverse complement strand
CTTCTGGGTGCTCGACCCGTGCAAGGCCGACGGCTCGTCGTGCGAGACGGGCGACCAGTGCTGCAACGGCTTCTGCGAGCCGAACGGCCAAGGCGGCGCGCTCGTGTGCTCGAACATGAGCCACAACGGCATGTGCTCAATGACGAACGAGAAGTGCACGACGAGCTCGGACTGCTGCGATCAGATGAACGACAGCTGCATCGGCGGCTTCTGCGTACAGAACGGCCCGCACTAGCGGCAGGGCTCGGACTCAGGGGGCGGGGACGAGCGCGCCGGCGGTGAGGGCGTGCTTGTCGTGCTCGGTCCAGCGCGTGATGCGCTCGCGGGTCGTCTTGTAGGCGTGCTCGAGGATGGCGCGGCGGGCTTCGAAGTTCTGCGGGTTGTGCAGGAAGAGCATCACGTCGCCGGGCTCGGGGGCGACGACGAGCACGGGCAGGCCCTGGCGGCGCGCGTGCGCGACCTCCTGCGCGAGCCGGGCGTGCGCACCGATGCGGAGCGCCTGGTTCACGACCCAGAGCAGGCCCTTGTCGCGGACGCTCTCGCGCGCGCCGTGGCCGGTGGGCACCGAGCGCTGCGCGGTCGCGAGCGGGACGAGCGGGTTCACGACGATCGCGAGCTTGCGGCCCATGTCGGCGGCGACGTCGAGGTGCGCGACGTGGCCGAGTTCGCCGTCGAGGTAGTGGTGATCGCCCACGCGCATGGGCGAGAAGAACATCGGCAGCGCGAGCGACGCCGCGCACGCGAGCGACACGGGCACCTGCTCGGCGTCGTCGGAGCCGAACATGACGCGCGCGCCGGAGTCGAGGTCGCTCGCGGCGATGCGGAGCGCGCGCGGCATCGCGCGGAACGCGTTCGGCACGCCGCGCCGCAGGAAGAACTCGGCGAGGAAGCGCTCGTAGCGATCGAGCCGAAAGAGCCCCGCGGGCAGCGAGTCGGCGAAGCGATCGAGCTGCTCGAGGACGAAGTGCGACGTGGGCCCCGCGGCGCCCGTGCCCTTGCGGGTGGCGACGCGCGCGAACACGTGCCGCAGCGCGACGCCGGCGGTGACGAGCGTGCGGTTCCACTCGTCGAGGTCGAGGTGCAGGATGTGACCGCGCTCGAGCGGGAAGAACACGTCGACCGGGTCGAGCAGCGCGCGGTAGATGCGGCTCACGGCGATGCCGCCCGCGAGCGACGCCGCGACGGTCGCGCCCGACGAGCTGCCGAGGAAGAGCGACACGTTCGGCGGCCCACCCCCGGCGTCGCGCAGGCCGTCCTCGAGCGCGGCGATGGCGCCGACCTGGTAGAGCGCGCCCGTGAGGCCGCCGCCGGGCAGGCAGAGCGCGACGCTCACGTGGCCGCCGCGTCCGCGGCGCGCGCCTCGGCGGCTGCGTGGCTGCGCGCGACGAGCTGCGTCACCCACATGAGGACGAGCGTCCCCGCGAGCCCGAGCCCGAGGAGCGGCACGAGCTTCGACTTGTCGAGGTCGCCGCGCGCGCCCGCGTGGAGCACGGCGGCGAACGACATCGCGTTGTGCGCGGCGTGCGCGATCATCGTCGGCACGAGCGAGCCGCTCGCGACGCGCACGAACCCGAGCGCGAGGCCGGCGACCGACATGACGACGCAGAGCTGCCAGCGGATGTGTGCGAGGCCGAAGAGCATCGCGCTGAGGACGACCACGCTCACGAGCGGCTGCGTCTTCTTCAGACCCTGCGTGATGGCGCCGCGGAAGACGAGCTCCTCGATCGCGGGGCCGGCGACGACGATGACCGTGAACATGGCGGCGCGCATCGCCGGCGAGGCGCCGACGATCGCCGCGTCGACGTCGCCCTCGTGCCCGGCGGGGAACGCGTCGAAGAGGAGCGTTCCCGCCGACGTCGTGAACGCGCACAGCGTGATCCCGAGGAGCAGCGCGAGCGGGACGAACAGCGCGTGCGTGCCGCGGAGCGCCGTGTACGCGCGGATCGACGCGTCGGGCGCGTGCGCGCGCAGGATGCCGAAGAGCACGACGAGGTACGCGGCCGTCTCGCACGCGCCGCCCATCACGGTGTCGAGCCCGGCGTCGCCCCGCGCGAGGCCCACGGCCGCGGACACGTAGAGCACCGTCGCGCCGACGGTCCACAGGATGGCCGCGAGGGGCGTCATCGGCCGCGGAAAGAGCGGCTCGGCCTCGGGCTCGTCCATCAGCCGATGCGTAGCACGGTCACGCGCCGCGCGGATGCGCCGGCACGCCGCGCTTGACGATGGTGTCGACCGCGAGCGCCGCGTCCGTGTCGGGGAAATCGATCGTCGTGTGCAGCGCGCGGCTCTCGCGGCGGCTCGCCGCGGAGCTCACGATGAGCTCGGCGACGGTGGCGATGTTGCGGAGCTCGAGCAGATCGCGCGTGACGAGGTGCTTCCAGTAGTACTCGGCGATCTCCTCCTGCAAGAGCGCGATGCGGCGCGCGGCGCGGCGGAGGCGCGAGCTCGAGCGGACGATGCCGACGTAGTTCCACATCGTGCGGCGGAGCTCGTCCCAGTTGTGCGCGACGACGACCTCCTCGTCGCTGGCGACGGCGGCGCCCGTCTGCCACTCGGGCACGACCGGCACGGGCGCGGCGCGGAGCTCCTCGAGCTGCGACGCGAGGCGGAGCGCGGCGCGGTGGCCGAAGACGAGCCCCTCGAGGAGCGAGTTCGACGCGAGGCGGTTCGCGCCGTGCAAGCCGGTGAAGGCGCACTCGCCGATCGCGAAGAGGCCCGGGATCGTCGTGCGACCGTGCAGATCCGTCGTGATGCCGCCGCACATGAAGTGCGCCGCGGGGACCACGGGGATCGCCTCCTTCGTCATGTCGACGCCGACGCGCAGGCACTCGGCCGCGATCATCGGGAAGTGCTCGCGGATGAACTCGGGCGACCTGTGCGTGATGTCGAGGTAGACGCACTCGCTGCCGGTGCGCTTCATCTCGAAGTCGATCGCGCGCGCCACGACGTCGCGCGGGGCGAGGTCCTTGCGCGGGTCGTGATCGCCCATGAACGCGCGCCCGTCGGGCAGGCGCAGGACGCCGCCCTCGCCGCGCACGGCCTCGCTGATCAAGAAGCGCCGCGCCGTCGGGTGATAGAGCGCGGTCGGGTGGAACTGGTAGAACTCCATGTTCCCGATCTCCGCGCCCGCGCGGTACGCCATCGCGACGCCGTCGCCGGTCGCGACGTCGGGGTTCGTCGTGTAGAGGTAGACCTTGCCGGCGCCGCCCGTGGCGAGGACGGTGGCCCGCGCGAGCAGCGTCTTCACGGCGTGCGCGCGCTCGTCGAGCACGTACGCGCCCGCGCACGCCTCCGGGCCGCCGAAGCGGCTGAGCATGATGAGATCGATCGCGGTGTGCTCTTCGAGGACGCGGATGTTCGGCTCGGCGCGGACTTGTTGGACGAGGGCGCGCTCGACCTCGGCGCCGGTCGCGTCGGCTTTGTGGACGACACGTCGCGCCGAGTGGCCGCCTTCACGCGTGAGCGCGACCTTGCCCTCGGCGTGATCGAACTTCGCGCCGCGCTCCATGAGCTCACGGACCCGAACCGGCCCTTCGTTGGCGCAGATCGCGACGACGTTCTCGTGGCAGAGCCCGGCGCCGGCGACGATCGTGTCGTGGATGTGATCGGCCGGCGAGTCGTTGTCGCCCATCACCGCCGCGATCCCGCCTTGCGCGTAGCGCGTGTTCGACTCCTCGATCGCGCGCTTCGTCACGACGGTGACCGAGCCGTGCTTGGCGGCGTCGAGCGCGAAGGTGAGCCCCGCGACGCCGCTCCCGATCACGAGAAAGTCGGAGCTCTCGGCCACGGCGTTTCTATAGCGAAGCCTCGGGGGGAAGCGAATCGGGAAGGCCTTTCCTGCGCCTCCCGATCTTGACGCATCGAGCCATCGCGACCATATGCGCGCGTCGTGAAAATCCTCGTTGCATTGAAGCGCGTCGCCGATCCGGACAACGCCAACAAGGTCAAGATCCCCGCCTCCGGCGAGAAGATCGAAACGACTGGGCTCGAGTGGAAGCCGAACCCGTTCGACGAGTACGCGCTCGA
>DASYCF010000938.1:0-4647 GCA_036500365.1 Byssovorax sp. | reverse complement strand
GCCGCCGCCCATCCCGAGAGCGACGAGCCCGCGGCGCACGCTCACCGGACCGGCCTGCGGACGCGCGACGGACGGAGGCGGGGGCACGGGCGCGGCCTGCGTCGACGCGACAGGATCGACGACCGTCGGCGGGCCGGCCAGGTTCTCGGACGGCCGGGTGGCCGGCGGCGGGGCGTGCGGCGCAGGCGGCGGCGCCGACGTCAGCGGCCGCGGCGCCGGCATCGGAGGCGGCGGACCGGTGAGCGGCTTCGGCGCGACGGACGCAGCGAGGCGCTCGCCCATCGGGGTCGACGGCGGGGCCTCCTCGAGGCCGATGTCGGCCTCGTTCGCGAAGGACGATCGCTCCGGCACCGCCTCGACCCGCGCGACCCCTTCTTCGAGGGAGCTCGCGTACATGCCGAGCTCGGAGGCGCGGAAATCTTGACCTGCCGCCGTCGCCGCCTCGGCGGCGCGCCGCAGCCACACGATCGCGTCGCGCCGCTCGCCGCGGGCCCAGAGCGCCGTCGCCGTCGACAGCCCCCAGACGACGTCCTCGTCGTCCTCGGGCTTCGATGCGGGCAGGATGAACTCGCGCTCTGCCATCTCCCCGCCGGATATCATACGGCGCTCGCGAAGCGGAAATCCGAATGGATGTCGGCGCGGTCTCCGCGGCGCCGTTTCGCGCCGCATGGCGTCAGTTCAGCGGGCGCGGCGTGGGCCCTGAGCGTAACGCGGGGGGCCGTCGAGCTCGGCGGTGGCGGTGAACGTCGGCCGCGGGCGGCGCGACGAGAGCGGTCGCGACGCGTTGGCCGCCTCGCACGCGCCGCGGCCGAGGAGCTCCGCCACGCCGGCGGCGTGCGGGCGCTCACAGCGCTTTCGCCGGGCGAGCCAGCCGATGAACGTCAGCGCGGCGGCGCGCGCGTCGTCCGGAACCGGGTCACCTTCCCGCAGGATCCGCGCGATCTCGCCGATGAGCCGCGCTCGATCCTCCTCGGATGCCATCACGGTTGCTCCATGAAACATTCCCGAGTGGAAGTCAAAATCGTCACGCAGTTCTGCTCGGGGAGAGACCGACGCCGCGCGCATGTGCGGACTGTTACGGACGACGCGGCGTCCCCCTTCCTCGCGGGTGACGTCACAGCGTCACAGCGAGCTGATGAGGACCTCGCGGTCCTTCGCGCCGTTCGCCGGGCCGACGAGGCCGCGGCGCTCCATCGACTCGACGATCTTCGCCGCCCGGTTGTAGCCGATGCCGAGCTTCCGTTGAAGCCACGACGTGGAGCAGCGGCGCGTATCGGCGACGATCCGCACGGCGGCGTCGTACATCGCGTCGGTCTCGGCGTCCTCCTCGGGCGCCTCGTCGCCGTCCTCGTCGCGCGGCTTGAGGATGGCCTCGTCGTACACGGGCTCACCCTGGAGGCGCAGGAAGTCGGTGATGCGCTGCACCTCCTCTTCGCTGCAGAACGGGCACTGGACGCGGCGCGTGTCGTTCGCGCCGTTCATCTTCACGAGCATGTCGCCGCGGCCGAGGAGGTGCTCGGCGCCTTGCTCGTCGAGGATCGTGCGCGAGTCGACCTTCTGCGCCACGCGGAAGGCGATGCGCGTCGGGAAGTTCGCCTTGATCATGCCCGTGATGACGTCGACGCTCGGGCGCTGCGTCGCGAGGATCACGTGCATGCCCGCCGCGCGCGCCTTCTGCGCGAGGCGCGCGACCGAGACCTCGACGTCCTTGCCCTGCTGCATCATCAGGTCGGCGAACTCGTCGACGACGATGACGATGAAGGGGAGCTTCTCGGGCATCTCGACGTCGGTCCCGTCCTTCGCGATCGGCACCTCGACCTCGGTGCCGTCGGGCGCGATCGCGGCGACGGTCGCGTCTTTCTTCGGGCGCGGCGGCTTGACCTCGCCCTTGAGCACGCGCTCGACCCAGCCGTTGTAGGTCGTGATGTTCTTGGTGCCCGCGTTCGCGAAGAGCTGGTAGCGGCGCTCCATCTCGTCGACGGCCCACTTGAGCGCGTTCGACGCCTGCTTCATGTCGGTGACGACGGGCAGGAGCATGTGCGGGATGCGATCGAACGGCGCGAGCTCGACGACCTTCGGATCGATCATGAGCAGGCGCAGCTCGGCCGGCGTCTTGCGGAAGAGCAGGCTCACGAGCATCACGTTGAGGCCGACGCTCTTGCCGGCGCCGGTCGCGCCCGCGACGATCACGTGGGGCATCGACGCCAGGTCGGCGAAGTATGGCGTGCCGATGATGTCGCGGCCGAGCACGCACGGGAGCGGCGCCTTCATCTCGACGAAGCGGCGATCCTCGACGAGCTCGCGCAGGCACACGGGGATGCGGTGCTCGTTCGGCACTTCGAAGCCGATGCGGTTCTTGCCCGGGATCGGCGCGATGATGCGCACCTTGCGCGAGAGGCCGAGCGCGAGATCGTCGGCGAGCCCGGCGACCTTCGACACCTTGGTCCCCGCGACGGGCGACACCTCGAAGGTGGTGACCGTCGGGCCGGGGTGGATCTCCTCGACCTTGCCGCTCACGCGGTAGTCGCTGAGCACCTTCTCGAGCTGCTGCGCGGTCTCCTTGAGGCGCTCGCCGTCGATCTGGATCTTGTTGACCGCGGCGGCCTCGAGCATCTCCGTCGACGGCAGGCGGAAGCCGCACCCGATGGCGGGCACGACGCGCACGATCTCGGCCTTCTCGGTCGCGAGCGCGGCGCTCGTGTCGACGATCTTCGGCTCCTCGATCTTGGGCGCCTTCGCACGCCTCGTCGCGGGCGCGGCGACCGGCAAGATCGGCGAGGGCGTCGGCACGTCGGCGGGATCGATCACGGGCGCCCGCGTGTCGTCGAGCACGGCGTCGAGCGCGGCGCGCTTCTTCCGGCCGCGCTTCGGCTCGGCAGGGGTGACGGCTGCCTCGAGCGGCGTCGGATCAGGCGTGGAGTCGTCGGCGACGAGGCGGGGCGAGGGGGTGGCGAAGTCGCTCGTCGTGATCGCGACGGCGGGGGGCGCGGCGGCCTCGACGTCGTCGTCGGCGAGCGCGGCGATGATCGCGTCGCGCGGCTCGTCGGCGACGATCGTCGGCTCGGCCTTCTGCTTCTCGACGCGGGCGCGCTCGCGGTCGATGTCGCGCGCCGTGATCCACGCGCCGAGCAGCGCGCGCACGCCGCCGAGGCCGTGCTCGCCCACGATGACGGCGCCGCGCTCGACACGCTGGACCCACTCGATGAACGAGAAGGCCGCGCGCCCGAGCAGGATGAGGGCGACGATCGTCGTGCCGATCAAGTACGAGCCGAGCGTCGAGAAGAGCGAGCGCATCACCTCGCCGAAGAGCTCGCCGATCGCGCCGCCGAGCGGCATCGCCCCGAACGCGGCGGCCTTCGGCGCCGCGACGTGCACGAGCGCCGCCAGCACGACCAGGACGAGCAGATCCCCTGCGAGCCGCGTGAGGCCGAAGCGCGACGGCTTGCCGTTCACCAGCGGGAGCGCGAGCAGCGCGAGCTCGATCGGCACGAACCACGCGGCGACCCCGATGCCCTCGACCGCGGCGCGCGCGCACGCCTCGCCCACGGGCCCGACCCAGTCTGCGCCGACGATCTCGGGCCGCATCGGGTCGGCCCGGAACGACGCGAGCGCGAGCCCGGCGTAGAGGCTCGCGGCGAAGAGAACGAGCGACGCGGCCTCCCGGGCGTAGCCGTGCGCGCGCGAGCGCGGAGCGTCGGGCGAGCGCGGCGGCTCGGAGGGGGCCGCAGCCTCGATCTCCTTCGGAAAGGCCGCGGCGCGGCTGAAGAGGGCGGCGAGCGGGAAAGGCATCCCTGGGTAGGCGTGTGTACGCGCCTCGCCGCGCTCCGGCCAAACTACTCGGCGCTGCTCACCCGTTCCCGTCCGTGATCGAGGCGGCGGGTGCTCCGCGCGAATGCGAAGGGCGCAGGGCCGACCGACACCGCGAATTGTTTTGAGCCTGCGGCCTCGTGGGCGCTACCATCCTGCGCCCACGGGTACCGAATGACGAAGGTCGAGCGAATTTTCCCGCCCGCGGCCGGACATCCGCGCCGCGCGGCCCGGTCCGCCTTGTCGAGCATCGCGCTGTGCGCCTTGCTCGCGGGCGTTGCCACGACGACGGGCTGCCGCGTCACGGACGACGACGTGCACAAGTGGGAGAGCACCGCGCGCGGGCCCGACCGCCTGCGCGCCGTCCTCGCGCACGACAAATACGACAACAACCTGCGCGTCGAGGCGGCGCTCTCGCTCGTGCGGATGAAGCCGCGAGCGGGCCGGCGCGTCGGCATCGGGATGATGGTCGAGACGCTCGCGTCGCTGCCGCCCGAGACGCGGCAGCAGCTCGTCGCGGCGCTCGTGCCCGCGATCATCACCGAGCTGAAGAAGCCGCCCACGGCTGGCCAGGCTGGTCAGGCGGCGCCGCCCGACCCGTCGTATCCGTACAAGGACGCGGCCTACGCGATGCTGACGGTCGACCGCACCGTCATCGCCGACGAGGGCCTGAAGGCGAGCCTCAAGGCCGCGCTCGTCGAGTGGGCGATGGCCGACTTCGAGCACCGCCTCGACAACCGCACGCAGGCCTACGGCATGGAGCAGCTGCTTCGCTTCATCGGGCCGGCGGCCGTCATCGGGCTGCCCAAGCTCATGACCCGCGACGCGCGGCGCCTCGAC
>DASYCF010000937.1:0-4751 GCA_036500365.1 Byssovorax sp. | reverse complement strand
CGGAAGCGTGCTCACGCACGCTGAGCACGCCGACAACGCGAGCGGGCCCGTCTCGCCGCCGAGCGCCCGCCTCAGCGGCGCGCGAGGGCGAACAGGGGCGCTCCTTCGTAGACGCGCGATCCGTCGGGCTCGGCCCGCGCGGCCCACATCGCGCGGGCGACGTCGGTCGCGTCGATGGCGCGGTATCGCTTGAGGCCGAAGGCGAAGAGGCCACGCGTCGCGGACATCACGGCCTTGCCGACGCGCTCGGCGGGGCGCGACTCGCTGCGATCGCCGAGGAGCATCGAGGGCCGGAACGCGAATACGCCGCCGGGGAAGGGCAGCTCCCGGAGCGCGTCCTCGAGCTCGCCCTTCACGCGGTTGTAGAAGATGCTGCTCTTCGCGTCGGCGCCGACGGCCGTCACGATCGAGTACCGATGCGCTCCCGCCGCGACGGCGGCGCGCGCGACCGCGAGCGGATAGTCGAAGTCGACCTTGCGAAACGCCGCCTCGGACCCCGCCTTTTTGATGGTCGTGCCGAGCGCGCAATACACCTCGTCGACGCGCGCGTGCGCTGCGAGCGCGGCGGGATCCTCGAAGTCGGTGACGACCTCGGTGAGCTTCGGCGCCTCGACGCCGAGCGCGCGCCGCCCGAGCGAGTTGACCGAGGCGCAGTCGGCGTCGGCCAGCAGGAGCGCGAGCAGATGGCCGCCGACGAGGCCGGACGCGCCGACGAGCAAGCAAGAGCGAGGGGCCACGCGCTGCGCGTACCGGACCGGCTGCATGCGGTCAACGAGGGCGAAGCTCCGCGCGGGTGGCTTTCGGTTGACTCGGCGCGCCGACCGCACTTCTTGCCGTCGACATGCCCAAGCCCCGCGCCGCCAGGACCCGAGCGTCGGCCTCTCTGCGTCGGCCGCCTGGCCCCGACGCCGTCACGACCGCGGAGGGCCACGTCCGCGGCCTCCTCGAGTTTCTCGGCGAGGACCCGGCGCGCGAGGGGCTGCTCGACACGCCCGCCCGCGTCATCCGCGCCTTCGGCGAGCACTTCAGCGGCTACGCGATGGACGCGGGCACCTACCTCGCGAAGACGTTCCAGGAGGTCGAGGGCTATGACGAGCTCGTCCTCGTCAGCGACATCGAGGTCTTCAGCCACTGCGAGCACCACATGGTGCCCTTCGTCGGCAAGGCGCACGTCGCCTACATCCCGAACGGCCGCGTCGTGGGCCTCAGCAAGATCGCCCGCGTGGTCGACGTCTATGCGAAGCGATTGCAGGTGCAGGAGAAGCTCACGAAGCAGATCGCCGACGCGCTGTGGACCCACCTCGCGCCGCAGGGCGTCGCCGTGGTCATGCAATGCCAGCACTTCTGCATGTGCTATCGCGGCGTGAAGAAGCCGGGCTCGTGGACGACGACCAGCAAGCTCCACGGGATCTTCCTCGCGGACAACGCGGCGCGCATGGAGCTCTTGACGTTGATCGGCCTCAAGCGACAAATCGGCGGGCAGGGCGTGTGATCGCGGGCGCGCGCGGGCCCGTCGCGGCGGTCGACATCGGCACGAACTCGGTGCGCCTCTTGATCGCCGACGCGTCCGGCGGCGAGATCGTCCGCGAGATGCGCATGACGCGGCTCGGCCAGGGCGTCGACGTCGCGCGTCGCCTCGCGCCCGAGGCGGTCGAGCGCACCGTCCGCGTGATCGCGGAGTACGCGCAGCTCATCGCCCATCATGGCGGCGCGCCCTCGCGAACGCGGGCCGTCGCCACGAGCGCCGCGCGCGACGCGGAGAACCGCGCGGACTTTTTCGATTCGGTCGAGCGCGCGCTCGGCGTCCGCCCGGAGCTCCTGTCCGGCGACGACGAGGCGCGCCTCTCGTTCGCGGGCGCGACGCGCGGCCTCGATCCGGCCGAGGGGCCGTTCCTCGTGATCGACATCGGCGGAGGCTCGACCGAGATCGTCCTCGGGACGACGGCGCCGGAGGCGGTCGTCTCTGTCCCGCTCGGCTGCGTGCGGATGACCGAGCGGCACCTCGCGAGCGACCCGCCGACGGCCGCCGAGATCGGCGCGTGCGTGGCCGACGTCACGCGCACGCTCGGCCCGGTGCGCGCCGCGATCGACGTCGGGCGCGCGCGTCGCGTGATCGGCCTCGCCGGCACCGTCGCGGCCCTCGCGGGGCTGAAGCTCGGCCTCCGACGCTACGACGCCGCGCGCACGCACCACGCGCGCCTCACCCGCGCCGAGGTCGAGGCGATGTTCGAGCGCCTCGCGCGCGCCACGGTCGCCGAGCGCCGCGCGATGCTCGCCGAGCCCGCGCGCGCCGAGACCATCGTGGGCGGCGCCGCCGTCCTGGCCACGATCCTCCGCGAGCTCGACCTGACCGAGCTCACGGCCAGCGAGACGGACATCCTCGACGGCCTCACCGCGTCGCTGCTCGAGGCGTAGGAGCCTGTCGGCGGAGACGAGCGGCTCTGTTCAACCCACCTTGCGCTCGACGACGGCGAGGCGCCGCTCGAGGTCGTCCACGCGGCCGCGATCGTCGAGCCGGTCGCGCAGCAGGTCGCGCACGTCCTTCACGGCGCTGGCCACGGCGATGAGCTCCGTCGCGAGGCGGGTCTCGGTCGCGACCTGTCGCCGCTCGAGCGACTCCACCTTGCCCTCGAAGGACACGAAGCGATACTCCAGCGACTCGAAGCGATGCTCGAGCGTTTCGAGGCGCGAGTTCGTCCCCTTGATCTGGTCGCGGATCTCGCGGAGCACTGGCAAGGTGGCGTCGACCTTGGGCGGCATTCTTTGCAAGCTAGCTCCGCCTGGCGTCGCCCTCAAGGAGCGGTGCGTGGCAGCCGCGTAGCTCGGCGCGGTCAGCGCGCGCGCTTCTTCGGTCGCCGCGCTTCGACGTGCGCGGCGATGGTCTTGATCACCCCGGCGAGGCCGCCGCTCTCGGGCGTGAACCAGTCGGCGGGGATCACGCGGCGGTTCGGTGGGCACAGGATCACCAGGTGGTCGCGCGCGGCGTTCGCCTCGACCTCGCGTGCATCGCCTACGCCGCCGAGATGACGCGCGAGCGCACGATCGAGCGTGGTGGCAGCAAGAACCCGTGGTGACTTTCTCCCCGATCTTCGGCTTCGTCCAGCGGGGGATCATGTGGGACCGCGTGGTATGTTCCAGCGGTGAACATCTCGAAGGATGCTGCCGCACGCGAGCTCGCCGAGTGGCACCTCAAAGTCGAGCCGGCGCTCGAGCGCGTCTACCGCATCGTGACCTCGACCGAGGACGCGCCAGGCGAGCCCATCAAGCTCCTCGAGGTCAACCCGGCGACGGTCACGACCGGCAGCGTCGAGCCGTTCGCCTTCGGCGCGTCGCGTGAGGTCCCGTTTCCGACGGTCATCGCCGAGGTGACCCCGGAGGAGTTCACGCGCATCGAGCAGAAGCAGCTGTCGCTCCCGCAGGGTTGGTCGCTCGAGGACGCGCAGGTCTTCACGCGGCCGGCCGCGTGATGACAGAGGAGGAGCGCCGAGCTCGGTTCGCCGCGGCGTTCGTCGAGCAAGCGCGCTCGGACTGGAGCGTCTACCGCTTGCTCGCCAGCCGAGATCGTTACTCCGGCGGCCTTCGGACTCGGACCTTCGTCGGCGTGCCGACGACGAAGCAGCGCGCCCAGGTCAGGGAATCCGGCTGCGAGAACCAGCCGACGAGGTAGTCGTCGATCCGCCACTGCTCGGGGTCGGGCACGCGAACGAGGAGGACGCCGGCGTGGGTCCCCGGCGCGAACTTGCGCGTGTCCGAGAAGTCGAGGTCGAGCGTGACGAGGAACCGCCCCTCCGCCTGCGCGGCGGCCCAGATGTCGGGGTCGGGTCGGCCGCGCAGACCTTCCTCGAAGACGGTGTGCACGTCGAACCCGAGCGCGGCGAGGCGCGCGGCCGCCGCGGTCGACAGGTTCTCGTCGAGCTTCAGCTTCACGCGACCTTCGTCTCCGGCGGGATCGGCGACGGAGCCGGGAGGTCTTCGCTCGCGGACGCCGCCGCGAACGCGATCACGGCCCGCACGTCGGCCTCGGTGACGGTCGGGAACTCGCGGACGATGGTCTCGATCGTCTCGCCGTGCGCGAGGTAGCCGAGCACGGTTCGCACGAGCACGCGCGTGCCGCGGATGACCGGCTGGCCGCCGCAGATGATCGGGTCGCTCGCGATGTGGTCTTGGTACGTCATGGCTACTCCGGGAAGGGGGGCGGCTCGATGCGGTCGTCGCTGAGCCAGCGCGGGTCCTTGGGGTCGAAGCCGGGCGGCAGCCCCGGCCCGGTGACGGCGCGGCCCTCGGCCTCGTCCTCGACGAGGCAGCGGTTCAGCTCGAGGAGGAACTCGGTGACCTCCTGGTCGGCGGGCATGCCGTACGCCTCCGCGACCGCCTCGTCGAGCGCGCGCTGCGCGTCCTTCAGCGGGTGGGGACCGTCGACCTCGGCGGCCCGGTGGAGTTCGCGGAGCGACCAGCCGTTCTCCGCCATGAGCCGATCGCGCGTCGCCCGAAGCTCGCGCCCCGCAGCAGCGACGCCGACGACGGTCGCCTCGGAGACCTCCTGGGGCCAGCGCCGCGGCGAGCCCGGCGCGGGCCCTCCGGTCTTCGGCGTGGAGGCCGAGCTTGTCGACGAGCGCGCGGAGGCGCTCCGCGGGCAGCGCGTCGAGGCACGCCGCCCTCTGCTCCGCGGTCGGCTCGGCCATGCGCGCGATGCTCCCGCGCGAGGCGATGACGCGCTTTTTGTCGCGACCGCCGAGCGACGAGGCGTTCCT
>DASYCF010000936.1:0-7262 GCA_036500365.1 Byssovorax sp. | reverse complement strand
TCTTCCTCTGCCTCTGCATCTGGATCTATATCTGGATCTGCATCTGCATCTGCATCTGCATCTGCATCTGCATCTGCATCTGCATCTGCATCTGCATCTGCATCTGCATCTGCATCTGGCTCGGGTGCGGGCTCGGGCTCGGGTGCGGGCTCGGGCTCGGGCTCGGGCTCGGGTTCGGGCTCTGGCTCCCTCGACCTCCACGTGACGTAGCACCGCCGGCGCCAGCGGCCTCAACGCGTTGCGGATTGCCGACCAGTCACCTAGGCGAGGGCGCGGCCTTGGGGGCGCGGCGCGCGGGGGGCGCCGTCGAGCGCGGCGCGCAGCGGGAGCATGAAGACGCGCTCGATCGCGACGCGCTGCTCGGTCGGCGGAGGCTGCTCGATCGACGCCTGCATGAGCCGCAGATCGCGGAGGGCGCCGCGATCGAGCGTGGCGAGGTCGACGTCGCGCGGCGCGGACTCGAGCACGGGCAGGAGCGAGACGAGCACGAACTCGGTCGCGTCTTGCTTGACCCACGTGCCCTGGTAGCGCGCGACGGCGGGGCCGAACGCCTCTTGGAAGAGGAGCGGGCGCCACTCGATCGGCTCGGTGAGGTCGACGGCGCGATCGCCGACCGCCAGCACGCCGTCGTCGAGCGTGACGGCGACGCCGCGCGCGTCGCTCAGCACGAGGCGCGAGAGGCACGAGCGGCTCCGCGCTGCGAGCGCGGCGACGAGGGCGGCGAACGCGCGCGGAGACAGCGCGAGCGGCGCGCCGTCGGGCCCGATCGCGTCGAGGCCGAACCCGTCGGCCGAGGTGGACGCCGCGTCGAGCAGCGCGAGCACGGACGCGCGCGGGTCGTCGACGTCGTCGTCGGCGGCGGCCGCCCGGCCGTCGAGCGCGGCGGCGAACGAGAACGTGCCCGCGCTCGAGCTGAGCAGGGCGACGAGCGCGTCGCGTCGCGCGTTCGTGACGAGCGTCACGCCGAACGGCGCGTCGGTGTAGACGAGCGTCTGCGCGGCGCCGTCGACGAAATCGAGCCGGTCGTCCGCGAGGGCGAGGCCGCGGCGGCGCGCTCGCGCGAGCGACCTCGGTCGCGGCCTCCGCCCGCGCACGAGCACGACGACGGCGGCGGCGGCGAGCGCGACGGGCAAGAGCACGCGCATGACGACGCTGCGGACGACGGCCACGACGACGAGCGCCGCGACGAAGATCGGCGTGGCGAGCCCGACCTCGCGACGCTTCGCCTGCGGCGCGCCGGGCTCGAGCGCGTCGAACCACTGCGGGTACGCGCTCGGCCGAGGCGTGGTCTGCGCGCGGAGCGACACGTCGCCGAGCGGGAGCGCGCGGGGCGTGGTCTCGGGCAGCCGCGTGCGCTTGAGCTCCTCCGCCATGCGACCGTCGCCTCCTCGCGTCGCCACCCTCGATCGCTCAGGCTAGCACCGCCGGCGCGGGCCGCGAGCGGAGAACCCGGCGCCGCCGCGCGTCACGACCGCGCTTCCGACCGGATCCAGGTGGCGCACCCGATCACGCGAGGCTAGCCCGACCTTGCGCTCGTCGCCGCGCGCTCGAGCCGCGGCGCGTGCGAATGGGTTGACGTGGCTCCGATGCCGGCGCGAAGAAGGGCTCTCTGCAAAGCCAGGTTGCCGCGACGGCGGCGTCGGCGAAGAAGACGCGAGCGGATGCGGCAGCTGAAGATCGCCGAAGAGGACAGGTCGTCGGTCGCGGCGCTCGCCGCAGTCGTGAAGCAGGCCGTGCGCCGCGACGCCGAGGCGGGCGATCCGACGAAGCGCGGCGGCTGACGCGGCGCGGGGGTAGAACGCAGAAATGACGATCCGCATCGTCCGGCTTGGTCGACCGAGGCAGCGCGGCGAGGGTGTCCGCATCGGTACGGTGCGTCGGCCGCCGCGCGGCGTGCCCGTGAGCCGGTTCGCGAGCGACGACTGGTACGACGTCTGGTACCCGGATCTGTCGCCGAGCCCGGCGCTCGTCGCCAAGGCGAAGGCAGCGAAGTCCGCCGCCGATTGGGCCGCGTTCTTTCGAGGCTTCCGCGCCGAGATGGCGCGGCCCGGCGCGCGGCGGACGCTCGACCTGCTCGCCGCGCTGTCCCACAGCACGAGCTTCGCGGTCGGCTGCTACTGCGAGGACGAGGCGCGTTGCCACAGGTCCGTGCTCCGCGCGCTGCTGCTCGAGCGCGGCGCCGACCTCGAGGAATGAGGCGCCAGGGTCTGCGGTGCGTGAGCGAGATAGTTGCGGACGGTGCGCACCGTCACGCCGCCGTCGTCGGCGAGCTCTTGATACGTGCGGGCTGCCCCGGCGCCGAGCGCGGTGCCGATGCGCCGCGCGATCGCGATCGACGCGGCGCGACCACGGCCAGCTGGGTGCAGCATCGCTGCAGCGTAGCTCGCCGGGCACGAGAGAGCTGCTGGCGGGTGGAACGCCGACGCGCCGGTCTGGAGGGGAAGACGCACCGACGCGCCGCCGTGCGCCGCGGGCGCCGGCCCCGGATCTTCGCGCGTCGCCCCCATCGCGCGCGAGGTTAGCGGATCCGGACCGCGAGCCGGCAAGCCGCGAGCGGTCGACCGCGCCGACGCGAACCGATCCAGGCGCGCTGGCCGCGGTCGCGCGATCGTTCAGCGGAGGCTGCGCGCGCGGTGCTGCTCGATCCACGGCGACGGGCGGGCACGCGACGCCTCGGCGTCGCCCTCGGCGCGCGCGGCGCGGCGCTCGCTCCGCGCGGCGGCGATCGCGATGGCGGCAGCGAGCGCGGCGCGATCGTCCTCGTGCGCCTCGCCGTACCCGAAGAGCGCGTCGCCGTGCTCGTCGAGGAACGCCGTCGAGTAGCGGCCCACGGCGAACTCGGGGTGCGCGAGGAGCTTCTCGTGGAAGACGAGGTTCGTGCGGATGCCCGTGACCACGTACTCCGACAGCGCGCGGCGCATGCGCGCGAGCGCCGACGGGCGATCGGGCGCCCACACGCTGAGCTTCGAGACGAGCGGGTCGTAGAAGCTCGGCACGACGCTGCCCTCGTAGAAGCCGGTGTCGTCGCGCACCCAGGGGCCGCCGGGCGCGCGGAGCTTCTTGATGGTGCCGGGGCTCGGCAGGAACGCTGGCGTCGACGGATCTTCGGCGTAGACGCGGCACTCGATCGAGGCGCCGCGCCGAACGATCGTGTCCTGCGTCATCGCGAGCTCCTGGCCGGCGGCGACCTTCACCATCTCGCTCACGAGGTCGACGCCGGTGACCCACTCGGTGATCGGGTGCTCGACCTGGAGGCGCGTGTTCATCTCGAGGAAGTAGAAGCTCCCGTCGGCCCCGAGCAGGAACTCGAACGTGCCGGCCGAGAAGTAGCCGACCGAGAGCGCGCCCTTCACGGCGACCTCGCCCATGCGGCGGATGAGGTCGGGCGTCGCGACGGGGCAGGGCGTCTCCTCGACGACCTTCTGGTGACGGCGCTGGATGGAGCAGTCGCGCTCGAACAGGTGGACCATGTTGCCGTGCTGGTCGCCGAGCACCTGGATCTCGACGTGGCGCGGCTTGAGGATGGCCTTCTCGATGTAGACGAGCGCGTTGCCGAAGGCGCGCTCGGCCTCGCTGCGGGCGCGGTCGAGGGCGTGCGCGAGCTCTTCTTCCTTGTGGACGAGGCGCATGCCCTTGCCGCCGCCGCCGTGCGCCGCCTTGATGAGCACCGGGTAGCCGACGCGCGCCGCGGTCGCGCGGGCCTCGTCGAGCGTCGTCGCCCCGCCGCCGGGCGTGATGGGCACGCCGGCGGCCGCCATCTTCTCGCGCGCGGCGGTCTTCGACCCCATCGCCTCCATCGCGCTCGCGGGCGGGCCGATGAAGGCGATCCCTGCGCGCGCGCAAGCGGCGGCGAACTCGCGGTTCTCGGACAGGAAGCCGTAGCCCGGGTGGATCGCGTCGGCCTTCGCGCGCTTCGCGACGTCGAGGATCTTGTCGATGCGGAGGTAGCTCTCGGCCGCGGGCGCGGGGCCGATGTCGTACGCCTCGTCGGCGACGCGGACGTGGAGGCTCGCGCGGTCGGCCTCGCTGTGCACGGCGACGGCGGCGATGCCCATCTCGTGCAGCGTGCGCGTGACGCGGACCGCGATCTCCCCGCGGTTCGCGACGAGGACCTTCTTGAACGGGGGCGCCATGTCGCGCTGCCGTACCACGGCGGGGCCGAGCCGTGCGCCTCGTGCCGCTGGAGGTTCGCGCGCGCGCGGGTCACGCTCGGCTATCCTCGCCCGCATGTCCGGGGAACCGATCGACGCCGCAGCCGCGCACGCGCCGACGGAGGAGGTCGGCGGCCTCGCGCGAGACGCCGAGGTCGGCCGCTACCGCGTCGCGCGACTCCTCGGGCGCGGGGGCATGGGCGCCGTGTACGCGGCCGAGGACACGCTCCTCGCCCGAAGCGTCGCGCTGAAGCTCTTGGCGCTGCCCGCTGACCTCACCGGCTCGCGCGCGGGCGACGCGCGCCTGCGGCTGCTGCGCGAGGCGCGCGCGGCCGCCGCGATCGAGCACCCGAACGTCGTCGCGATCTACGACGTGGGCGAGCACGACGGCGCGCCGTTCCTCGCCATGGAGCTCGTCGCCGGGCAGACGCTGCGCGCGCGGCTCGACGCTGCGTCGACGCCTGCCGAGAAGGCGCGCTGGATGCGCGAGATCGCCGCGGCCCTCACCGCCGCGCACGCCCGCGGCCTCGTCCACCGGGACATCAAGCCCGAGAACGTGATGGTGCGCGGCGACGGCAGCGTGAAGGTGCTCGACTTCGGCATCGCGCGCCGCACGGGTGCCCTCGTCGATCCGCACGCGCCGACCGACGCCGTCGGCGCGTCCCCGCGCCACGCGAGCGGCATCTCGACGATCACGGAGGCCGGCGCCGTCGTCGGGACGCCGCGCTACATGGCGCCCGAACAGCTCCGCGGCGACGACGTGGACGCGCGCGCCGATCAGTTCGCGTGGGGCGTCGTCGCGTACGAGGTCTTCGCGGGCGCGCTGCCGTGGGACGCGTCGTCGGGCGCGGCGCTGATCGCCAGCGTGCTGGAGCGCGACCCGCCCCCACTCACGGCCGCCGCCGGCGCTCCGGCTGCGCTCGTCGCCGTCGTGGAGCGCGCGCTCGCCAAGGACCCCGGGAAGCGCTTTCCGACGATGGCCGCGCTCGCCGTGGCGTTCGACGCTGCGGTGGGCGCGCCCGCCGCCGAGCCCTCGGTGACCGGCCGGCGACGACCGAGGTGGCAGCTCGCGGCGGTGCTGGGCGCCGTCGTCGTGGCGGGCGCGGCGGCCCTCGCGCTGCGATCGCCCGCGCCCAAGCCCGTGATCGCTGCGGCGTCGCCAGCGAGCGCCTCGGCGGCGATCGCTCCCGAGCCGGCTGGCGTCGCGATCACGAGCCTGCCGCTGCCGCGCTCGAGCAACGCCGGCGCGCTCGCGGCGTACAAGGCGGGGCTCCAGGCGCTGCGCGACGGCTCGGAAAGCGCCGCGCTCCTCCATTTCAAGCGGGCACGCGACCTCGACGGCTCGCTCGCGGCCGCGTACCTCCGCGGCTACGTCCCGTGGAACAGCGGCGAGCCCGCGGACGAGCAGCGCGAGCTGCTGCGTCAGGCGATCGATCGCCGCAGCGACTTGCCCGAGCACGAGGCGCGCCTGCTCGACGCCCTCGCGCCGTGCGGGCAGGGTCGCGGCGGTGACGACCCGCACTGCACGCGGCGCCTCGCGGAGCTGTCGCGGCAGTTCCCGCGCGACGCCGAGTACGCGTACGTGCTCGGCGCGCAGCTCAACGTCGCCGGGCAGATGGCGCGCTCGCGGGACGCCCACCGTCGGGCGCTCGCGCTGGATCCGGAGTACGGCGGCGCGATGGAGTTCCTCGGGACCACGCTGCGCTACCTCGGAGCGGACGCAGAGGCCGCGAAGCTCTACGCCGCGTGCGAGGCGCAGTCGGGCGGGATGGATTGTTTCATCGGGGAGGCGTCCGTCGCGGCCGACCACGGAGACGTCGCGGAGCTCGAGCGCTCGGCCCGGCGCGCGCTCGACGTCGACGCGAACAGCGCGTCCGCGCTGGCGGCGATGCTCGACGTCGCCGCCGCGCGCGGTCAGCCCGAGGCGGCGCTGCGGGCGCTCAACGGGCGCTACCTCGCGCTGCTCGATCCCGTCCAGCAAGCCGCCTGGCGGCCGCGGCTCGAGCAGCGCCTCGCGTGGCGTGTCGGCGACTTCGTGGCGGTCCGGCGCATCCTCGACGACGCGCGCCCCGCGTTCGCGGCGGTGAAGGAACGGCGGTTCGTGCACGACGTCGCGGAGATCCGCGCGTCGCTCGCGGACGAGACGGGCGACCTCGACGACGCGGCCGACGCCGCGCGTGACTTCTTCGATCGCTTCGACGCGCTCGTCGGCCGCCAGGCCGAGGACGACGGCGCGCTCGCGGGCGAAAACGTCGGCGTGCTGCTGCGCGCGCTCAGGCGCGCCGGCAAGATCACGCGCGAGGCGGCGAAGGCGCAGCGCGACGCGTGGATAGCGCGGTGGGAGCCGCGGCTCGGCCCCGACTACCGGCCGTTCCTCTGGGTGCAGGCGTACGCGCGCGGTGTCGTCGACGCCGAGGACGCGCGCGAGGCGCTCGACGCGCTGCCGCGCTTCGGCGGCGAGCCGCCCTTCGATCCGCACGTCGAGGCCGTGGGCCACATGTATCTCTTGCTCGATCGACCCGACGACGCGCTCCCGTATCTCGAGCGCGCCGCGGGCGCCGTCGCGCCGTTCTGGCCTGCGGCCGTGTGGGCGAGCCTGTGGCTCGGTGAGGCGCGCGAGGCGAAGCGCGACGCGGTCGCCGCCTGCGCCGCCTACGCGCGCGTGCTCGAACGCCGCGGCCATGCGAGGCCGCGAAGCGCGACCGCGGACGAGGCGCGCCGACGGAGCCGCGCCCTCCGCTGTGCGGCGCCTCGCTGACGCTCGCGCTATGCACCCGCGTGTCCTCGCCGTCGAGCGGCGGTGGTTCAAGGCGCGCGATCTCGCCACCGACTGGCGCGTTGCGTGCCAGGAGACGCGGGTGACCCGCTCGTTCTAGCCAGTCAGGAGCCGGTTGGTGGCTAGAGAGCGCCATCACTGGCCTGATGTGAGAGCCGCAGTGGCGCGATGCATGCCGTGCGCGCCTCGCGACTGTCGAGCCGCGGGCGGTAGAACCGCCTAGTTGCGACAGCGACTGTCGAGACGACGGCGGATGATCCGCTCACAACTCGACGGTGAGCGGCCAGCGATGGCGGTCGATCGGCGATATCTAGACAGCAGGTGTTGAGTCGTGA
>DASYCF010000935.1:0-5287 GCA_036500365.1 Byssovorax sp. | reverse complement strand
AATCACGTCGCGCCCGGCCAGGAGTTGATCGCGCTCGTCGATACGCGCGAATTGTACGTGACGGCGAACTTCAAGGAGACGCAGCTGCACGCGATCAAGATCGGGCAGCACGTGCGCGTGCACGTCGACGCGCTCGGGCGCGCGGGGGCTGCGGCCGCGGGCGCGGCGCTCATCGCACGCGGACCTTCGGCTCGACCGACATGCCCGGGCGGAGGAGCTTCGCCGTCGCCTCGTCGACCGCGAGGGCGATGCGGACGGGGATGCGCTGCACGACCTTGACGTAGTTGCCGGCCGCGTTCTCGGGCGGGAGCACGCTGAACCGCGCGCCGGTCGCGCCGCCGATGCTCTCGACCTTGCCCTTCAGGTCGACGTCGAGCGCGTCGACGTGGACCTCGACGTCTTGGCCCGGCTGCATGCGGCGGAGCTGGTTCTCGCGGAAGTTCGCGGTGACCCACAGCCGCTCGATCTGGCTCAGCGCGAGGAGCTGCTGCCCGGGCGCGACGTGCTCGCCGACGCTCACGCTCTTCTTGCCGACGATGCCGTCCGCCGGGGCCACGAGCGACGCGTACGAGAGGTTCAGCGTGGCCTGCTTCACCTCGGCGCGCGCGACGTCGAGGTTCGCGCGGCGCACGGAGACGTTCGCCTTGCGCGTCTCGACCTGGAGCGGCGCGTTCGACTCGACCTCGCCGAGCTTGGCCTTCGCGGCGCCGATGCGCGCGTTCTGCGCCGCGAGCCGGTCGCGCGCAGCCGCGAGCGCCTGCTTCGCCGCGTTGGCGTTCGCCGCCGACGCGACGGCCTGCGTGACGCGCGCGTCGCGATCCGTCGCCGAGATGGCGCCCTGCGCGAAGAGCCGCTCGGCGCGCTCCTTCTCGACCTGCGCGTTCTTGTCGTTCGCCTGCGCGAGCTCGAGCTGCGCGGAGATCTGCTTCACGTCCATCGCCGCGCTCGACACGTTGGCGCGCGCGGTCTCCAGCTCGCTCGCGGCGGTCGTCATTGCGGAGGTGTTCGACGCCTCGGTGATCGCGACGCTCGGATCTTCGGCGACGAGCTGCGCCTCGGCGAGGGCGAGCGCGGCCTTCGCCTGGGCGACGACGACCTCGAGATCGGCCGGGTCGAGGTCGAGCAGTTTGTCGCCCGCCTTCACGACCTGGTTGTCGGTCACGTACACGGCCTTGACGTTGCCCGGCACGCGCGCGGAGAGGTTCGTGATCGTCCCGTCGATCTGCGCGTCGTCGGTGTCCTCGAACTGGCGGGAGTACATGTAGTACGCGGCGCCGGCGATCGCGACCACGGCGACGCCCGCGATGATGAACGGGCGCTTGCTCGCCTTCGGCTTCGACGGCGCGGGTGCGGGCTGGCTCGGCGGCGCGAGGTTCTGCGGGGTCTCGGCGGGCGCGTCCATGGTGCCTCCGGGCGAGGTCGCATCCTTGGAGGCAACCCAGCGACAAGTCAACGCAATGCGCGGCGCCGCGGGCGCGGATCGGTCGAGTCGAAGGAGGTCAGGGCTTGTACGGAGGGCTGTATCCGGGCGCGCGGTAGGCGTTCTTGTCGAAGAATGCGCGGAGCGTCGCCAGCGCGACGTCGGCGCGCGCGTCCTTCCCCCACAGATCGACGAGCTCCTTCGGGTCGCTCTCGAGATCGTACGCCTCGACGACGGTGCGCCGTGGATCGTCGATCACTTTGAGCCCGTCGGGCATCGTGATCGCGCGGCGCAGGCGGCCTTCGGCGAGCAAGGGCCGCGTGAGCACGGGCGCCTTGCCCTCGAGGAACGGCACGAGGCTCTGCCCGATGAACGTCGAGGGCGTGGGCGCGCCGAGCAGATCGAGCACCGTGGGCCCGAGGTCGGCGAGCAGCACGCGCTGCTCGACCACGCGGCCGACGCGGCTCGGCGTGCGGACGATCAGCGGCACGTGGAGGAGCTCCTGGTACAGAGTCTTCGAATGCCCCGTGGTCTCGTGCTCGCCGAACGCCTCGCCGTGGTCGGCGCCCACGATGAGCACGCCGCGATCCTCGTATTTCTGGTCGAGGAACCGCACGAGCCGCCCGAGCTCGCGATCGGCGACCGCGATCTCGGAGAGGTAGCGCTCGTAGTCGGTGCCCGTGCGCTTGCCGCGATCGTAGGGCGCGTGCGGCTCCATCAAGTGCAGATAGAGAAAGAGCGGGCCGTCGCCGTGGTGGCGGAGGATCTCGAGCGCCGGGTCGATCATCTGGCGCGCGTAGGCGTGGTTGCGACCCCGCGCGACCATCCTCTCGCTCGCGAAGCCGCGCACGACGCCGAAGCCGTTGTCGATGAAGTTGACGCTCGAGATGATCGCCGTGCGCACGCCGCGCCGGTCGAGCAGCGTCGGGAAGCGCGGCGTGGGATCCTCGGACGGGTACGCGAAGCGCGTGACCCCGACGCCGAAGTACTCCCACTCGAGCTCCGAGAACATCTTCCCCGAGAACGTCGTCGAGAGGCAGAGCGCCGTCTGGCTGCCGGGCGCCGACGCGTGCGTGAAGACGGTGCCGTCGGCCTTGAGCGCGGCGAGGTTCGGGAAGTCCGCGTCGTTCGCGGGATCGATCACGGCGTCGGCGCGCGTCGCGTCGATCGTGACCATGACGACGACCGCGCTCTTCGGCGAGAGCAGCGGCGGCGCCGTCGGCGGCACGTCGGGCAGGCCCTCGCGCTTCTCGAGCCACGGGGACTTCGCGGCGACCGCGCCGTCGCGCGGGCGCGGCGCGCGCCAGATCGTCGACGCGAGGATCCACGGCGCGAACGCGCACGGATCGCGGAACATCTCGACGCGCACCGAGTTCGGCGGCGGCACGACGAGCGCGACCGCGAGCACGCCCGCGATCGCGAGGGCGACGCGCCCGCGCCGGATCGCGAGGATCCGATCGAGCGCGCGCTCGGCGCGAGGCGCGAGCACCGAGCCGACGAGCAGCGCGAGCCCGAACGTGACGAGCCCGTGCACCGAGTCGTAGTCGTCGCGCATGTACAGCTGGTTGCCGACGCCGAGCACCGCGCAGATGACGAGCAGCGCGAGCGCGAGCCAGCGGTTCGCGGTGAACGAGCCGCCGACGAGGATCGCGAACGGGAAGACGAGTCCGGTAGCGTGGTACACGACGTAGAGGACATCCTCGAGCCGCACGTCGTCGACGCTCACGCACGCCTGCCGGTAGATCTCGACGTCGCACGTCGGCACGAGCACGAGCGCGCCGACGAGCCCCGCCACGAGCGTGCCGACCCAGACGGGCGCCGGCACGTACCTGAGCCACGCGTACGCGACGCCGGCGGTGATCGCGCCGAAGCCGAGCGTCTCGAGCGTCGACGTGATCACCGCGGCGACGCGCAGGCCGACGCCCGCGGTCGGGAGCGGGACGAGGATCGCGAACACGACGAGGTCGAACAGCGCGACGCACACGAAGCCCGCGAGCAGGCCGGCCGCGAGCTGGCGCCCATAGGCGTGTCGATCGCGCGCGATCTGCTCGGGCGTCGGAGGCGGCGGCTCGGGCTCAGGCTCAGGCTCAGGCTCGGGCTCGGGCTCGGGCTCGGGCTCGGGCTCAGGCTGCGCTGAGGTGACGGCGTGGCTGTCCGCGCCGCCGCCTGCGGCTTCGTGGCTTGGGTCGTCGGACATCGCGCCGGCGTTCTACAACACGGACAGGCTCCGCGGGATGCTCACGCGCACGCGCGCGCCCCCGCCCGGGCCCTCGTCGATGTCGAGCGGGAGGCGCAGGCTCGCGGTGATCGCGTAGGCGGCGATCAGCGACACACCCGTGGGCCGTCCGTGGGCGAAGACCTCGAAGTCCCGGCTGAAGACGCCCGTGCGCGCCGCGGCGGGCAGCGGCGGGCCCGCGTCGTGGAACGCGACCGAGAGGCCCGACGGCTCGTCGGCGACGGTGACCGTGATCTGGCTGCCCGCGGGCGACGCGCTGATCGCGTGATCGAGGAGCGCGTGAAACAGCACGGTCAGCGCGCCGACGGCGACGACCTCCTCCGCGGAGTCCGGGCCCTCGACGACGACGCGCACGTCGTGGCGCGCCGCGCGGACGACGTCGCTCTGCACGACGTCGCGCAGCACGTCGGAGACGTTCGCGTGACGCGGCAGCTCGCCGATCGGGCACGAGCCGAGCCGCGTGAGGTCGCCCACGATCTCGGACGCGGCCGTGACGTGACGGCCGACGGACGCCGCGATCTCGCCCGCCTCACCGCCGGTGCGATCGCGCAGGGGCGCGATGTCGCGGCCGATGGCCGAGAGGATGCCGCGAAGCTCGCCGCCGAGCGCGCGCACGGCCGCGACGAGCACGGTGAGGCCGTCGGCCGTGAGGGGCATGTGCGACGGCCGCGTCATCGGCGGCGGCGTCGCGCTCGCGCCGGTGCGCTCGCCCTGGAACACGGCCGCGAGCTCGCGCGCGTACGCCTCGCCCTGCGCCTGCGCCGCCGCGAGCTCCTTCTTCAGCTCGTCGAGCTCGCGCCGGTGCGTGTCGACATCGGCCGGGAGCACGAGCGTGTGCATCGAACCGTCGAGCTCGAGCCGGCCGCCGTAGCGCGTCGCCATGCGGGCGAGCCACGCGCGCTCGGTCTCGAACGTGGCGGGCTTGTCGGGGCCGAGCGAGACGCCGACCTTCACGTCCTCGCCCTCGCGCCGCACGCTCACGCTCGTGGTGCCGCCCTTCGCGCCCGTGGGATCGCCCGAGTGCGCGAGCAGCACGTGGATCATGCGGCGGAGCTCGGACTCGTCGCCGAAGACGGTGGTGCCCTCGCCCATCTCGAGCTGGACGCGCGCCTCGGGGGCGACCTCCCAGATGAGCGCGGCGAGGTCGATCTTGCCGCGGCGACCGCGCGCAGCCGGCTGGCCGTGCAGCGACGCGAGCATGCTGACCGCCTCGTCGAGCCGGTTCAGCGTGCCCTCGACGCCGCCGGTCCCCTCCTCGGCCATGGGCGGCGGCGGCACCGTCTCCGGCGCGGAGATGCCGACGCCGACGCGGAGCTTCTGCGCCGCCATCCGCGCTTCTTGGGCGAGCAGCCACCCGAGCTCGTTCTTGGTGAGTCGATCGGACACGACGCGGGCGATGATGCCAGACCCAAGGGAGCCCTGCTACGAGCAAAGTCGAGCCAGGCCGGGCCCTCGAACGCGCGACGCGGACCGCGCGCCGCCGCGTCGGGGGCAGCGAGGGCCGGGCGCCGCGGCCGTCGTTCGCGCGGCGCCCCCCTGCTACGCTGCTCGCGCGTGCGCCGACCATCGTCCGACGACAAGGCGCGATCACGACCCGCGGCAGCGGAGTCGCTGCGATCGCGACCCGCGGC
>DASYCF010000934.1:0-8394 GCA_036500365.1 Byssovorax sp. | reverse complement strand
CGGCCACTCGCGCGGCATGATCGAGGCCGTGCGATCGATCAAGAAGCGCTACCCCGACGTCGAGCTCATCGCCGGCAACGTCGCCACGGCCGAGGGCACCGAGGCGCTCGCCGAGGCCGGGGCCGACGCGGTGAAGGTCGGGATCGGGCCCGGCAGCATCTGCACGACGCGCGTCGTCGCCGGCGTCGGCGTGCCGCAGGTCACCGCGATCTCCGACTGCGCCAAGATCGCCGAGCGCTTCGGCATCCCCGTCATCGCCGACGGCGGCGTGAAGTACTCGGGCGAGGTGACGAAGGCGCTCGCCGCGGGTGCGTCGAGCGTGATGATCGGCTCGCTCTTCGCCGGCACCGACGAGTCGCCCGGCGACCTCGTGCTGTTCCAAGGCCGGAGCTACAAGGTCTATCGCGGCATGGGCTCGCTCGGCGCGATGAAGAAGGGCAGCAAGGACCGCTACGGCCAGGGCGGCGCCGCCGACGAGAAGCTCGTCCCCGAGGGGATCGAGGGTCGCGTGCCTTACCGCGGCTCGCTCGCGTCGATCCTCTTCCAGCTCGTCGGCGGGCTGCGCTCGGGCATGGGCTACACGGGCTCGCGCACCATCCAGGATCTCCGAAAGAAGAGCCGCTTCGTGCGCATCACGTCGCAGGGCCTGCGCGAGAGCCACGTGCACGACGTCATCATCACCGAAGAGGCGCCGAACTACCGCACTTGACCGAAGCGACGGCGCTTTATGGCCGCGCTCAGGGCGGCGCCTCGGCGGCGCGCTGCGGGCGCACGGGGGCGTCGCGCTGCGGCGCGAGCGGGTCGACGCGCGGCTGGTCGGGCCGGCCCGCCGCTTCGCCGAGGGTCACGCCGATGAGCAGCGCGAGGAAGAGGAGCCCGCTCACCGCGTAGAGCATGATGAGCTTGCTCGCGTAGCGGAGGTGCATGAAATACAGCACGACGAGCGTGCCCTTGATGGCTGCGATGCCGACCGCGACGACCGCCGAGAAGGCGCCGAGGTCTTGATAGGCCGCCGCGACGGTCACGCCCGTCAGCGTGAGCAGCACCGCGTAGACCCCGAGCGTGAGGCCGAGCGACGGCCCGTGATGGCCTGCGTGGTCCGCTCGATCGTCCTTCGCCATCTCAATGCCTCGAGATCAGGTAGAGGAGCGGGAACAGGAAGATCCACACGATGTCGACGAAGTGCCAATAGAGGCCGATCGCCTCGACGCGCGATGGGTACGCGGCCGAGACGCCGCCGCGCGAGTTCCAGCGCAGGACGGCGACCATCACGCCCGCGCCGATGACCATGTGGAGCGCGTGGAGGCCCGTCATCGCGAAGTAGAGCAAGAAGTAGATCTGCGCGCCGCGGGGGTGGTCGCCGCGATAGGCGAAGTCGAAGCCCGGGACGAGGTGGTCCACCCACTTGTGGTGGTACTCGATGCCCTTGACGGTGAGGAACACGCCGCCGAGCGCCATCGTCACGAGGATCCACGCGCGCACCTTCGACGGCTTGCCCGCCTGCGCCGCGCGCACGCCGAGCGCCATCGTCAGGCTCGACGTGATCAAGACGACCGTGTTGAGCGTGCCGAGCGCGACGTCGAGGTGGTGGCTCGCCTCGACGAAGGCCTCGTGATAGCGGCCGCGATAGAACGTGTAGGCGAGGAACAGCCCGCCGAAGAACATCACCTCTTGGACGAGGAAGAGCCACATGCGGAGCTCGACCGACGCGCGCTGCTGCGTCATCGAGTCGAAGTGGTGCGCGAGGTTCGCGTCGTGATCCTCACGCGCTTCAGGGGGCGGCGCCGCGCTAGACATGTGCGGCTCCGAGCTCGGCCGTCGACCGCGGGCCGGGCTCGCTGTCGACCTCTTCGTCCGGGCCGCCGGTCACGATCGGCGGGACGAGGAAGTTCTCCACGGGCGGGGGCGAGCTCGTCTGCCACTCGAGCCCTTGCGCCTTCCACGGGTCGGCCGGCGCCATCTCCCCGTAGCGCAGCGACCAGATGAAGTAGCTCATCGGCATGAGGTAGCCGAAGCCGAGCACGCTCGCGCCCGCGGTCGACAGCACGTTGAGGACCTGAAACTCCTCGGGATACACGTGGTAGCGCCGCGGCATGCCGAGATAGCCGAGCACGAACTGGGGGAAGAACGTGAGGTTGAAGCCGACGAAGATCGTGAACGCCGCGAATTTGCCGAGCCACTCCGGGTACATGCGGCCGGTCATCTTCGGCCACCAGTAGTGCATCCCGCCGAGGTAGCCCATGAGCGTGCCTCCCACCATGATGTAGTGGAAGTGCGCGATGACGAAGTACGTGTCGTGCACGTGCACGTCGAGGCCGACCGCCGCGAGGAAGAGCCCCGTGAGCCCGCCGATGAGGAAGAAGCCGATGAAGCCGAGCGCGTAGAGCATCGGCGTGTCGAGGCAGATCGAGCCCTTGTGCAGCGTCGCCGTCCAGTTGAACACCTTGATCGCGCTCGGAACGGCGACGAGGTAGCTCAGCACCGAGAACGCGACCGCGCCGTACATCGACTGTCCGCTGACGAACATGTGATGTCCCCAGACGGCGAAGCCGAGGACTGCGATGGCGATGCTCGATCCGGCGATGAACTTGTAGCCGAAGATGCGCTTGCGCGAGAACGTGCTGATGAGCTCGCTGACCACGCCCATCGCGGGCAGGATCATGATGTAGACGGCAGGGTGGGAGTAGAACCAGAAGAGGTGTTGGAAGAGCAGCGGGTCGCCGCCGATCGCCGGATCGAAGATGCCGACGTGCAGCAGCCGCTCCATGGCGAGGAGCACGATCGTGATGGCGAGCACCGGCGTGCCGAGGACCTGAATCAGGCTCGTGCCGTACATCGACCACACGAAGAGCGGCAGTCGGAACCAGCGCATGCCCGGCGCCCGCATGCGGTGCACGGTGACGATGATGTTGATGCCGGTGAGGATCGACGAGAACCCGAGGATGAAGATGCCGAGCGCCGCCGAGATGACGTTGCCGTTCGAGAACGAGCTCGAGTACGGCGTGTAGAACGTCCACCCCGTGTCGACGCCGCCGTCGACGACGGCCCACGAGGTGAACGAGGCGCCGAAGACGTACAGGTACCAAGAGAGCAGGTTCAGCTTCGGAAAGGCCATGTCCCGCGCGCCGACCATGATGGGCACGAGGAAATTGCCGAGGACGCCGGGGATCGCCGGGATGAGGAAGAAGAACAGCATCACGATGCCGTGCATCGTGAAGAGCTTGTTGTAGGTCTCCGACTGGAAGAGGTCGCCGGCGGGCGTGAGGAGCTCGAGCCGGATGGCCACGGCGAAGGCGCCGCCGACCATGAACGCGCACGTGACGCTCATCAAATAGAGGAGCGCGATGCGCTTGTGGTCGAACGTGAAGAGCCACGACCGGACGCCGTGCGCGACGTTGAGGTAGTTGGGAGCGACGATGGATCGGCCCCTCACGCTCGGCGTGCTCACAACGTGCCTCCGTCGGCCCCGGCCGGCGGGGGCGCAGGCGGGGGCTCCTCGTGTGGAATGGGGTGCGCGTCCGCGTCCGCAGTTGCCTCGGGGCTCGGCGGCGCGCTGGGCGGCGCGCTCGCGTCGGCGCTCGGCGCCACAGACGCAGCCGGCTCGGCGCTGGGCGCGTCCGACGCGTCGGCCGTGGGGACCGACGAGCCGCCGGCGCGCTCGAGGCTCTTGATGTACGCGATGAGCTCGACGACGCCCTCCTCGCCGAGCTGCGACGCGTACGTCGGCATCACGGGGTCGTAGCCGGCGACGACCTTCGCGCGCGGCTCGAGGATCGACTCGCGGAGGTACCCTTCGTCTGCGGTGAGCGCGGCCCCGGTCGAGAGGCGCACGCGGCTCCCGAAGAGGCCGCGGAGCGACGGGCCGCGGCCCTTGCCGTCCTCCTTGTGGCACGTCGCGCAGCCGAGATCGCCGAAGCGCTTCTCGCCTGCCTGCGCCAGCGTGCCGCCGACGCTGCCGCCGAGCCACGCGTCGAAGTCGGCGGGCTCCATGACGACGATCCGGCCCACCATCTGCGAGTGCTTCGTGCCGCAGTACTGCGAACAGAACAGGTGGTATTCGCCGACCTTCGTCGCCTCGAACCACATCGACGTGTAGCGGCCGGGCAGCACGTCGGCCTTCACGCGGAAGGCAGGGACGAAGAAGTCGTGGATGACGTCCTCGGAGGTCATGATGAGCTTCACCGCCTTGCCGCGCGGCACGTGGAGCTCGTTGATCTCGCGCTGGCCGCCGAGGTGCTGCGTCTTCCACATCCACTGCTTGCCGACGACGTACACGGTGAGCGCGTCGGGCGGCGGCTGCGAGACGTGCACGTAGAGCTCGGTGCCCCACCAGAAGATGCCGGCGAAGATCGCCAGCGGGACGAGGCTCCACGTGAGCTCGAGTCGGCGCACGTCGTCGTGGCCGATCGATTGACCCTTGAGCGCGACGCGCTCGCCGGGCGACCTCCGGCCGTAGCGGATCGAGAAATAGAACAGCGTCGCGATGATGCCGGTCGACACGACGATGCTCAGCGCGCACAGCGTGATGAACAGCGCGTCCGTGTGCGACGCGAAGGTCGACGCTTGCTCGGGGAAGAGCGAGAAGGGCTTCGGGTTCACGTACCCTCCCCCTGGCGCGCGCCGAGGCGCCGCCGCTTCCTCTCCCGGCGCAGGCTGATCCCCATGAAGCCGAGCAGCGCGACGAGCGTGAGCGCCCCGCCCGCGCGCACGGCGGTCATCGCAGAGGCGCTGTAGGTGCCTTGAATCGGGTCGTAGTGATAACAGAGCAGCAAGAGCTTGGTGGCGAGGCTGCCCACCTTTCCTTGCGAAGCCTCGGTGAGGGAGAAGTCGAGATCCTTCGGCGAGAACTCGGCGCCGAAGAGGTACCGGGCAACGGTGCCCGTCTTCGTCAGCACGAGGACGCCGGCGGGGTGCGCGTACTGCCCGGTCTTCGGGTCGAACGCGTAGTGGAACCCGACGGCCTTGGTGACGCGATCGATCGACGCGCGATCGCCGGTCAAGAAGTGAAAGCCCGCCGCGGTGCCCGGTCGATCGTACCGGCGCACGTAGAGCTCCTTCTTCTTCCGCGCCGACTCGACGGTGTCGCGCGGGTCGAAGCTCAGCGCGACGACGTCGAAGTCCTTCCCGGGCTGCTCGGGGATGGCGCGCATGCTGCCGACGAGCCCCTGGAGCACGAGGCTGCAGAGCATGGGACACTCGTTGTAGACGAGCGCGAGGACGACCGGCCGCTCGCCGAACTCGTCGCCGAGCTTCACGTCCTTGCCCGTCTCGTCCTTGAAGGGGGCGTCGAGCGGGAGGGCTTCGCCGAGCCGCTGGTCGAAGCCGATGTCGCCGAGGTCCCGCTTCGTGAGGCCGCTCGGCGAGCGCGGCTCGTCGCCCGGAACGGGGTCGGCTCGGCCCGGCGGCGCGATCGCGACGAGCGCGGCGCACGCGGCGAGCGCGGCAAACGAGCCGAGGCGGCTCACGGTGCACCCGCCTTGTGATCGCCGAGCGTCGCGTTCGTGGGTACGGCGGCGGTGCTCGCCGGCGGCGACGCCGCGCGCGCGGGCAGGCCGCGCGTGACCACGAGCTCCATCGCGCGATCGATCGGGATCGAGACGACGCCGTTGCCACGATCGATCCACGCATAGCCGCGCAGGACGCGCTCTTCCTCGGCGCGGAGCGTCGCGAGGTCGACCGGCGGCGAAGGCTGGAGCCGTGGCGTCGGCGGCGTGACGGGGCGCGCTGACAAGATGGCGGCGGCGGGCGCGTAGGCGCCGCGCTGCCGCGCAGCGATGTAGTCCGTCACGACGTTGGCGATGGCGCCGGCGACGACGATCATCACGACGAAGCCGAGCGCGAGGCGGCCGATCGAGCGCGCCGCAATCTCGCGATCGTCGTACGCGGGCGGCTTCTCGCGCGGGGCCGTCACGGCGCCTCCGAGCGGCTCGCCGGCGCAGGCGTCGCCGCGTCGAGCGCGCGGACGCGGCGGACGAACGCGTAGAACCAGACGCCGCCGACGGCGATCGGCGCGAGGAGATCGAGCGGGCCCACGGCGAGCGCGGTGCCCTTGAAATTCGGCGCGACGAACCAGAAGAGCTCGACGAGCCGCATGAGGAGCACGAACACGGCGACGGCGCGCAGCCGCTCAGGGTTCCGCTTCGTCCGCCGCGACAGGAGGACGAAGAACGGCACCGCGAAGTGCAGCACGATCAGCGCGAGCGAGACGTGCTGCCACCCGCCCTCCGTCCGATAGACGAAGAACGGCACCTCCTCGGCGATGTTTCCAGCGTAGATGAGCAGGTACTGCGAGAACGCGAGGTAGGCCCACAGCATCGTGAACACGAGCAGCAGGTTCCCGAGGTCGTGCAGCGCCTGCGTCGGACACTCGTGCTCCTTCGCGTCCGACGTGACGACGACGATCGCGAACGCCATCGCGGAGAGCAGCGCGCCGACGACGACGAGCGCGCCGACCATCGTCGAGAACCAGTGCGGCTCGAGCGACATCACCCAGTCGATCGCGGCGAACGACATCGTGACGCCGCACGCGACGAGGCCCGGGCCGGCGAACGTGCGCGCGCGCCTGCTCGGCCCGCGGTCGGGCCCGCGCCGCAGCGTGCTCCGGTAGAAGAAGAGCGCGAGCGCGCTCCACAGCGCGAAGTAGCCCACGGCGCGCGCGACGAAGAACGGAACGTTGAGGTAGAGCGCCTTGTGCTCGAGCACGAGGTCCCCCGCGACGACCTCGGGGCGGGCCCACGGGAACAGCGCCCTCACGCCGAGCGCGACGGGCACGAACGAGAGCGCGACGAACGGCAGCGTCGCCCCGCCGGCGGACAGCGGTCGACGCGCGGCCTTCCCCCATCCGCCGCTGGTCAGCGCGTGGAGCATCGTGAGGCCCAGGCAGCCGAACGCGATCTCGGTCCAGAATAGGAAGGCGACGAGGTAGGCCGAGAAGAACGCCGTGGCGCCCCACACGACGGCGCCGCCGGCGCACGCCGCGGCGGCCGCGACGCCGACCCCGAGGGCGAGGCTCTGCCGACGCGCGTCGGTGATCAAGGCGCCGCCCCCTTCTGCGCGAGGAGCGCGGCCCGCTCGGCGTCGGGCACGTCGTCGATGCGCGCGTCCTCGCTCAGCTGCAGCGCGCGCACGTACGCGATGATCGCCCATCGGTCCTCGGCGGGGATCTGCACGGCATACGACGGCATGACGCCGAAGCCCTTCGTGATCACTTCGAAGAAGTGTCCGAGCTTGGCGGACCGGAGCTCGTCTTTGTGAAAGGTCGGAGGCTGCTTGAAGCCGCGGCGTACGACCATGCCGTCGCCGCGGCCGGTGCGCGAGTGGCACGGCGAACAGAAGATGTCGTAGCGCTCGCGCCCGCGCGCGACGACGTCGTTCGTGACCGGCATCGGGAACGAGTCGACGAGCTCGCCGGCGTCGGTCAGGCCCTCGTACATGTGGCGGTCGGCGTGCAAGTGGCCGCGCGCCACGGTGCCGTCGACGGGCGCGCGTGAGCCGCGGCCGTCCGCGAAGAACGGCGACTCGGCGAGGCGCTTCACCTTGTGTTGATCGTGCATGTCTTGACGACACGCGGCGAGCGCGGCGCACGCGAGGGCGACGGCGAGCGCGATCGGGAGGCGACGCGGCTCAAGCATCGATCTCCGCGACGTTGCGCGCTCCGATGGCGTGAAGGAGCTCGGCCACCTCGTCCGCGTCGAACTTCGGATCGCGCGCCTCGATGCAGAGGAAGAACTTGTCGCGCGAGGCGAGCGCGAATTCGGGGTGGTTGAACACCGCGTGATACGGCGTCGGCAAGCGGTTCATCGCCAGCATGCCGAACACGGCCGCCATCGAAGCGGCGAGGACGGTGCACTCGAACGTGACCGGCACGAAGAACGGCCAGCTGTGCACGGGCCGACCGCCGATGTTCGTCCGGTAGTCGATGATGGCGGCGTACACCTGCAAGAAATAGCCGCCGACGAAGCCGACGACGCCGCCGAGGAGCACGATCAAGGGGAGGCGAGACGGCGGCAGCTTCATCGCGTGGATGACCTCGTGGCTCGGAAAAGGCGAGTACGCGTCGATGGCGCGGTAGCCGCGCGCGCGCGTCTCCTCGATCGCGGTGACGAGCGCAGCTACGCTGTCGAACTCGCCCATGACGCCGTGAATCGCGCCGGGCGGCGGAGCGCGCGTGCTCGGGCGCGCCGGCGGGACGTCGGTGCTCATTCGTCGTCCTCCTCTTCTTCGGCGTCGACGTGCGCCTGCGGGAGGAGGGCGCGCACCTCGAAGATGCTGATCGACGGGAGGAATTTGAGGAACAGGAGCAGGCACGTGAAGAAGAGGCCGATCGTGCCGATGAACGTGCAGACGTCCCACACCGTGGGGTAGTACATGCCCCACGACGACGGCAGGAAGTCG
>DASYCF010000933.1:0-6668 GCA_036500365.1 Byssovorax sp. | reverse complement strand
CGCGGCGTCGGGCGAGAACGCGATCGCGCGCGCCGCGCCTTCGAGGAACCGCGTCTCTTCGAATCGGCGCGCCGCGTCGCGAAGCGAGACGCCGCCTTCGGTCGCGATCGCGGCCCAGCGCCCGTCGCGGCTCAGCGCGATCGACCCGCCGAACGGGGCGCGCGGGGTGACGCGCACGGGGCCGTGTGCGCGCTCGATCGCGACGAGCGCGCGGTCGTAGCAGCGCTGCGCCTCGGCCGCGTCACCGCGCCTCGACGCTGCGGTACCGGCCTCGACGAGCGCCTCACCGCTCGGCGCGTCGTGAGCGTCGATCACGCCGCGCGCGCGCCGGCTCGCCTCGCGCGCGTCGGCCGGCGCGTCCGGGGCGGCGTCGATCACCGCGGCGAGCGCGCTCGCTTCGTTGGTTCGACCGATCGCTGCGAGGGTCGTGACGCGCGCGGCCCAGCTGTCGCGCGCGCCGCTCGGGCACGCCGCGTCGGCGCGCGCGACGACGCGAAGGACGCGGTCGAGCTTGCCCTGCGCGAGCAGCGACGGGACGCGGGCGCGCTCGATGCCTGCCGCCTCGCACGGCGACGGCGCGCGCGTGGGCGCCGCGATCGATGGCGGCTCGATCGCGGGGGCGCGGCACGCAGCGGCGCCGAGGGTCGCGACGACGACGGACGCGAACCGACCCCTCGCCGCCCGCGCTCCGCTCCCGCCGCGCAGCATCGGCGGCATCCTACGCGCGTCACACCGCCGCGGGCACGCGCGCGGCTCTTTTCACGCGCGCGCCGGGCGCCCGGTCGGGGACAATGCCGGCATGTGCACGTTCACGGGAGGCGACATCAACGTGGTGCCGGCGGGCGGCGCTCGCTTCGTGATGCAGCAGCCGATCGGCAAGTTCAGCGACGCCGGCTTCCAGGCGAGCCCCAGGCGCCAGCGGGTGTTCGCGGCGCTCGCCGACATGATCCCGCAGGCCGTCTCGTCGCAGGCGGTCGGCAAGATGGCGCCGCACGCGATCGGCATCTTCAAGCAGATGAACTGGAAGGGCACGGGGAACGACACGTCCTGCACCAGCATGAACCCCCAGGTGATGGCCGCGGCGACGGGTCAGGCCGAGTCGGGCACGTGGGCCTTCCACGCGAACCAGAACCCGGGTTGGGTCGACTACAAGAAGGGCCGAATGCCGAGCATCGGAGACACGTACTGGATGGGCACGTCGTACGGTGGCGTGGAGCACGTGGGGATCTTCGTCGACCTCGACTACACTTCTGGAGGCATCTGGCTCTGCGGCGACGCCGGCCAGAAGGATCGCTACGCGCAGCAACAGGCCATGTTCCTCGTCGCGCGCAAATGGGAGTGCAGCGGCGCGACCGCGAAGCCTCGTCCCGAGACGCCGTACCTGCATCACGACGTGCTCGACAACGCCGGCAAGCGCGGCGGCGAGACGTTCCCGCTGCTCGGCTGGGTCGACGTCGATCACCCCTCCGTCAAGTTCGCGGACCTCACGGTGGACGCTGCGAAGGTGAAGGTCTTGACCGACATGATCACGACGGCGCTCGGCAACGTGCAGACGGCGTGAGCGTCGTCACACGCGGCGCGCTCGTGGGGCTGGTCGTCGCCGGGCTCGCCGGGTGCGGCGGGCGGGGCGAACCCGTCGAGGTGCGCGACGCCGCGGCGAAGGAGCCGCCGGCCGCGTCGACGATGCGCGCGCGGGCCGTCGGCGATTCGATGCTCGACTGCGACCTCGACGTGCGCGTGTCGCCGAGCGAGACGACGGCGGCGGCGATCGGCGTCGACGGCGCCTTCATCACGGCTGCGCTGGCCGGCGGCCGCGACGCGACGCGACGGCTGGAGCTCGACGGCACGCTCCGCGCGCCGGTCGCCGTCGGCGGCGACGCGGCGAAGGCGTTCGCGCTGGCGGGAGACGCCCGGAGGCTCGTCGCGCTCCGCATGTCCGACGACCGCGCGTGGGAGGCGGTCGATCTCGATCCCAAGACCGGCGCGCCGCTCGACCGGCCCGTCGCGCATTGGGTGAAGGACCGAGGGACGCTGTGCGGGGATCGGCTCCTCGTGCTCGGCGACGGCGGCGACGTCGTGCGGGAGGTTGGTCGCGACGCGGCGCTCGCGACGCTGCCGTCGTCGCGCGTGTGGCCGATGAACGCGGCGTTCGACGTCGTCTGCGGCGACACCGCGGACCTCGCCCTCTCGAACGTGGTGCGCGAAGAAGGCGGGAAGGAGCGCGTGACGACGTTCGGCGCGGCGCTCGATCACGGCGGCGGCGCGCGTGCCGCGAAGCCCCTGTTCGACGACGGGGGGTGGACCGAGCGGGCCGTCGCGCGTGACGACGACGGGGGATACGTCTTCTTCTCGCGCCCGCGTGACGGGTCCAACTGGCGGACGCAGCGCTTCGACGCGAAGGCCGACGCGCGCGCGGCGCCGCGCGATCTCGCCCGAGACGGCATCTTCGCGCGCGAGCTCCGCGCGGCGCGTCTCCCCGGCGGGGGCTGGGTCGTGACCTATTGGGCCGGCGACGGCCCGCACGACCATGCATGGCTCCAGCGCTTCGACGCGCGCGTCGAGCTCATCGGCGGCGCCGTGCCCATCGACAGCGGGGACGACGCGGGGGATCCGTTCCCCGCCGAGATCGCGGTCACGCGCGGCGCGCTGGCGATCGTCTACACGACGCGCCCGCCGATCCGCGGGGGCCCGGAGCCCGCGCACGCCGGCCCCCACCTCGCGCTCGTGAGGTGCAAGCGCCGTTGATTATCGGAGGCGGTCGGTGACGCCTGCGGTGACGTCGCCCCAGAAGTTCTCGTTCATCGTCGTGTTGCCGGACGGGATGGCAGAGATAGGTCCTGGCATCGCTCAGGACCCGTGCGCGGCGACGAGCGCGTCTTGTCCGGAGCCGCCGAGCTCGCCCGTCGCCTCCAGGCCGTTCGCGGTCTGGAACGCGAGGATCGCGGCGCGATCGCGATCGGCCTCCTCCGCCGCGCTCGTGGTGCCGTCGTCGGGCTCGCGGAAGCCGAGGTGCTGGAGCCGCTTGCGCGCGCCGCTCGGCTCGTCGACCGGATCCATGTCGCCGACGCGCACGGGGTACGACGCGCCGCCCTTGTTCGGGAACACGAGCACGACCTCGCGCACGTGGACGGGGACGTCGAACTGGGCGACGCCGGAGCCGTCGGTCGTGAGCTCCTGTGGCGCGCCCGCGCCCTCGACGCGATAGGGCTCGTTCGCGACCGGCGTGTCGGCGACGACGAACGTGATCTTGATCGTCGTCTTGGGGATCTGGACCGTGAACGGCGTCGAGCTCCCCTTCTGGAAGGGCTTCCCGGGACGCTTCGCGCGGGGGAACGACAGGACATCTCCCGGCAAGAGCAGGTTCGGGTTCTTGCGCTTGTCCTTGACGGCTTGGTTCTTGGGATCGCTCCAGACCTTGTCGCTGTCGAAGCCGTACACGAACGCGAGCTTGTCGAGGTAGTCGCCCTGACGCACGACGTACGGCTCGGGATCTCCGGTGGGATCGTCGCCTTGCATCGAGACGTCGGGGAACGTGACCTTGCCGCCCGATTTCACGTCGAGCGTCGCCTTGCCGTCCTTGTCGGTCGTCCCGCTCGTCTGCGATCCGTCGTCGAGGATGCAGAGGAAGCGCTGGTTCGGGACGGCCGCGCCGTCCTGATCCTTGAGCTCGATCGTCGTCGGCGGATCCGGCGGCGGCGGCGGCGCGTCCGTCGATTGCGTGGGCGAGTTGAGGAGGATCTGCTTGCCGTCGGCCTTGACCTGCGCGCCGAGCGACATCGAGCCGCCGTCCTTCGCGGTCATTCGAGCCTGCGAGTCGAGGGCGAGCTGACTGCCGTCCTTCGAGCTCAGCTTGAGGCCGTCGTCGGACACGCCGAGGCCGCCGCCCTTGCCCGTGGCGGTGACGGCGTCCGCCGAGATCTCGATCTTGCCGTCCGTGATGCGGATCGAGCTCTTGCCGACCGCGAGGACGAGCTCCTTGTCGGACGTGACCGAGGTCGAGTCCGAGCTCGACAGCGCCACGCTCCCCTCGGCGTGGGCGACCCACGAGCGCTTCTTGTCGTTCGTGCCGACGCGCGTCGTCGCGTTGCCGAGGACATGCGTCGTGAGGTCGTCGTCGTATTCGAAGTCGGCCTGACCGGCGATCGTCGAGCGGTCCTTGCCGCCGACGCGCGTCGTGCGGGCGCCCGCGACGCGGTCGTCGCCGTTGCCGGTCACGACGTCGACGCGGTTGCCCTGGATCTCGCGCGCGAGATCGCCGCCGACGATCTGCTTGAGGTCGCGCTCGACGCGATCGACGCGCGCGCCGATCACCCGCAGCGTCTCGTCGGCGCGGACGAGGAGCGAGTGGTTCATCTCGACCACCTCGTCGAAGTTCCGCTGCGCGTGGAGGTAGATCTGCTCCTTCGCCTTGGCGTCGTCGAAGGAGAGCTCGTTGAAGCCGCCGCCTCCCGGGGAGGTCTGCGTGCGGATACCGCTCCTCGTCCGCTCGGCGGGCAGCGAGAACGACGCGGGGTGCGTGCCGTTGTACACGCAGCCGAGGACGAGGGGCTTGTCGGGGTCGCCGCCTTCGAACGTGACGACGACCTCCATGCCGACGCGCGGAATGAACTGATGGCCCCAGCCCGCGCCGGCCCAGCTCTGCATCGTCCGGATCCAGCACGAGCTCCGCCCGTCGTTCTTGCCGTCACGATCCCAGTGGAACTGGACCTTGATCTGGCCCTTCGCGTCGACGTAGATGTCCTCGCCGCTGGGGCCGACCACGGTGGCGGTGAGCACGACCTCCTTCGGCGTCTTCCTGGGACGACGCGGCGGATAAGGCATCGAGTCGGGCGCGCACTCGAACGTGTTCCAATACACGCGCGCGCGGCCCGAGCCGTCTGGCTGGGCGTTGCCCTCGTGCTCGACCGACAGCACGACCCAGCCGCCGTCGCACGCGGCGGCGGGGTGACCGTCGAGCGTGAAGCGGTGAGCAGGGCAGAACGCGAGCACGCCACCCTCGCCCCGGGCGACGGAGGCGCGGCGCCGCAGCTGACGGAGCATGCGCGGCGCCTCGTCGTTGGCGAAGGTCCATTTCGGAAACCAGAACGGGCTGTGGTGCTCGTACACCTCGGAGGGGACCTCGAGGCCCAGCGCACTGCCGACCTCGTTCACGAGCTTGTCGGCGCCGGCGATCGCGTCGGCAGCGCCGGACAAGGCGGACGCGGCGCCGGGCACGAACGCCTCGGCGCTGGTCGCCACGTTCTCGGCTGCTGCCGCTGCGGCGGCGGCCGCCTCGAGCGGGGACAGCGGGAACGGGGCCGACGAGACGCTCATGCTCTGGAGGCGCACCATGGGCCGATCGGGGTCGTAGTCGCGGAACGTCGCGGCGCTCGATCGCACGGAGTTGCGGACCGAGAAGCGCGTCACCTTGTCTTGCTGATCGACGTTGGCCTCGTCGCTTTGCAAGAGGTGAATCACGGGGCCGCCGCCGCCGGTCGCGCCGGCGATCGCGGCGCCTGCAACGGCAGACGCGGCGCCGATCGCGGCGCCGGTGACGCCGCCTCCCACGCCGAGCGCGTCGCCCACCGCAGGCGCGAGCGCCGCCGCCGTGGACGCGGCGAGCGCCGCCGCGTCGTCACCGCCGAGCGACGGGTAACAGCTCGCGTCGTCGGCGCCGATCAACGTGTCGCCGGGCACGAGCGGCTCCGCCATCGACGCGGCGTCCGACACCACCGCGCCCACCGCCGAGCCGCCGATCGACGTCGCGATCGACGACCCCACGGCGCCGGCCGCCGCGACGACGCTGCCCGCCGCGAGGGCCGAAGCGTCGACGGGACCGCCCTCCGGGAAATAGAAGGCGATGCCGGCCTCGGCGAGGATGCGACGAATGAACGCGTAGTCGGTCTCTTCGTACTGGGTGCAATACTCGCGCATCGGGTAGTCGCGCGTGAGCTGCCACCGCGCCGAGATGCCCGTCTCGCCGAGGATCGACGTCACGACGTCGGGCACGCGCATGTTCTGGAAGATGCGGCTCCGTCGCCGCCTGCGCAGGAGCCAGAGGCGCGGCACGACGCGGACCTCGTACGTCGCGCGCGGCGGCGACGTCGGGTGCACCTCGCGCAGACGCACCGCCGCGACGACGCCGTAGAAGGCGCGCTCCGTCGCGCCGATGCCGAGCGTCAGCAGCGCGCGCTGGGCGAGCGTCGTGACCTCGAGGCTGTTCGCCGCGTCGACCGTGACGATCACGTCGAACGACCAGGCCTCCGAGAGACGCTCGCGGCCGCGGAAGCGCTGGACTTGGAGGCTCGCGGAGACCCCGTCGATCGTCAGCGAAAACGGGCTCGCGGTGCTCATGGTTCGCCTCGACGCGGGGTTTGTGGTGTGGCGCACACTATCAAAGTCGTCTGCGGCGGGTTCGTGAAACGCCCGGCGGAAGGTGTCGACGGGCGCGGGCGCCTGCGTAGGATCGGCGCGATGCCGGAGCCCACGATGACGACGGCGCTCTTCGCCCACGTGCAAGCCGCGCTCGACGAGGGCTTCGCGCTCGACGAGGTGCTCGCGAAGGAGGGCCTGTCGCAGCGCGCGTGGGCCGACGCGCTGATCGACGTTCGCCGCCGCGTCGCGGCGAGCGCGGAGTCGCGGGCCGAGTACGAAGAGGCGCACGTCGCCGCGCAGGATCGCTTCGCCCG
>DASYCF010000932.1:0-2119 GCA_036500365.1 Byssovorax sp. | reverse complement strand
GGGTCACGGCGGCAGGGTAGCCCGTCGTCGGCGGACCGTCAGCTCGTCCGCCGCCGGAGGCGATCCAGCGAGACCGCCGCGATGATGATCACGCCGGCGACGACCTCCTGCACCCAGTTCGAGAGGCCGAGGTGCGAACAGCCCGTGCGGATCTCCGTCATCAGCAGCGCGCCGAGGAGGGCGCCGAAGACGGAGCCTTCGCCACCCGCGAGCGAGCCGCCGCCGATGACGACGGAGGCGATGACGTCGAGCTCGCGGCCGACGGAGTCGGTCGGATCGCCCTGCGTGAGGGTCGCGAACTCGACGACGCCGGACAGCCCGGCCACGAGGCCGGCGAGCGCGTAGACCGCCAGCTTCACGCGCGCGATCTCGATCCCGCAGAGACGCGCGGTGCGCTCGTTCGAGCCGATGGCGACCACGTGCCGGCCGAAGCGCGTGGCGCGGAGCGTCGTCGCGAACGCCGCGGCGACGGCGATCGTGAGCCACACGGCGAGCGGCACGCCGAGGAGCCCGCGCGACGGCAGGACGAGCGCCTCGAGGCCGCGCGGCTCCGCGTCGATCTTCTGCTCGTGCGCGAGGCCCTTCGCGAGGCCGCGCAGGATGCTCATCGTGCCGAGCGTCGCGATGAACGGCGGGATCGCGAGGCCCGCCGTCGCCGCGCCCGACGCGAGCCCGCACGCGGTCGCCGCCGCCACGCCGAGCGCCGCCGCCGGGAACGGGCCGAGCCCCGCGCGGAGGAGCAGCGCGACGACGACGGTCGTGATCGCGATCGTCGATCCGACGGCGAGGTCGATGCCGCCGAGGATGACGACCGCCGTCGCGCCAGTCGCCGCGATCCCGACGACGGACGTCTGGCGCAGCATCGTCACGAGGTTCGCCCAACGCCCGAACGTGTCGGGGCGCATCGCGAGGAAGAACACGTGCACGAGCACGAGCGCGGCGAGCGGGCCGATCTCGCGGTGGCGCCGCACGAAGGCGAGCGCGGCCTTCACGCGCCCGACGCCTCGGCGAGGAGGCTCGCCTCGTCGACGTCGGCGACGTCGTGCGCGGGGCCGAGCGCGCCGCGCGCCATCACGTGGACGCGATCGCACATGCCGAGGAGCTCCGGCAGGTAGCTCGACACGACGAGCACGGCCTTGCCGCGCGCGGCGAGCCCGTCGATGAGCGCGTAGATCTGCGCCTTTGCCTCGACGTCGACGCCGCGCGTGGGCTCGTCGAGGAGCAGCACGTCGACGTCGTGGTGGAGGAGCCGCGCGAGGGCGACCTTCTGCTGGTTGCCGCCCGAGAGCTCGCCGACGGGCTGCGTCGGGCCGACGGCGCGCACGCCGAGCCGCTCCATCCATTTGGCCGCGGCGGCGGCCTGACGCGACGGCAGCATGAACGGGCCGGGGCCGAGCCCCTCGAGCCGCGACAGCGTGAGGTTGTCCGCGATCGAGAGGCCGACGCACAGGCCCTCTGCCTTGCGATCCTCGCTCGCCATGCCGACGCCCTCCGCGAGGCGCTCGGCGGGCGTCGCGTGGGCGTTCACGTGCGCGAGGACCGAGATCTCGCCGGAGCGTACGCGATCGAGGCCGAAGATCGCGCGGAGGAGCTCCGTGCGGCCCGAGCCGACGAGGCCCGCGACGCCGAGCACCTCGCCACGCCGGAGGACGAGCGACGCGTCGCGCGGGCCGCGCTCTCCGGCGACGTGCGCGATCGCGAGCGCGACCTCGCCCGGCGCCCGCGCCGTCCGCGGGAAGAGCGCGTCGACGGGGCGGCCGACCATGCGCTCGACGAGCTCGGCGGCGGTGACGTCGGCGACGCGCCCGGACGCGACGGTCGCCCCGTCGCGGAGGACGGTGAAGCCGTCGGCGATCGCCTTCACCTCCTCGAGGAAATGCGACAGGTAGAGGATCGCGAGATCGCCGCCGGCGCGCAGCGCGCGCAGGACGACGAAGAGGCGCTCGACGTCGGCGGACGCGAGGCTCGAGGTCGGCTCGTCGAGGATGAGCACCTTGCACGATCGCTGCGAGAGCGCGCGCCCGATCTCGACGAGCTGCTGCGCCGCGAGCGGGAGATCCCCCGCGGGCGCGTCGACCGGGATGGGCGGCTCGCCGGGCGCGACGAACGCGGCGAGCAC
>DASYCF010000931.1:0-11422 GCA_036500365.1 Byssovorax sp. | reverse complement strand
GGCAGCGCGCTCGTGTCCCAGTCGTAGCTCGACGAGGTGAGCTTCTCGTTCGGCTTGAGGATCGGGCGCCAGGTCTGCTGGTTGGCGAGCCGGAAGTAGAGCCGGTAGCGGAGCTCGTCCTGATCGACGTTGTCGACCTTCCACGTGAGCTTCACCGTCGGAGAGGGCTTCGTGATCTCGCCGCCCGACGCGACGATGCCGGGCTTCGTCCCCTTGCCCTGCGCGCGGCCCGACGCCTCGATCGACGTGACGATGGCGCGCGCGTTGTCGGTGACGAAGGCGAGCTGCACGTCGTGGAGCGTGGCCTTGGGGTCGCGGCTCCAGCGCGCGCGGATTTGCACGTAGCGCGCCTCGGGCGCCTTCGCCTCACCGGGCGCGGCGAGGCCGGCGGACCACGCGCTCCACGTCGTGTCGGGCGTCGACGTGTTGCCGCTCCGCGTGGAGAACTCGAGCGCGCCCTCGGAGCGCCACGTGAGCCGGCCCCAGCGCGCGCGGAGCCCGGCGTCGAGCACCTTGCTCGTCCACACCGCGTCGGGACCGCCGACGCCCTTGACCTCGTGGAAGACGGCGGGGTCGCTCGACGCGACGAAGCGGCGCTTGCCGCTCATCGCGAGCGCGCCGACCTGGCGCTCCTCCGTGTCGGCGACGAGGCGCTCGACGTGGTTGTCGTCGACGGTGTAGACGCGGCCCTCGACGCCGGTGCCGACGTACGGGAGGCCGTCGTCGCCGAGCGAGAGCGAGATGAGGTGCGACTCGTCGCTGTTGATGAGCTGCTCGGCGACGCCGTCCTTGCCGAAGCGGTAGAGCCAGCCGTGGCCGGCCTTGCCCGAGCGCGCGGGCTGCGGACCGGGCGGGCCGGGCTTGGTGCGCTTCGGCGCCGAGAACGACTCGCCGTACTTGTTCGCGATCGCGTAGACGGCGCCGCCCTTGCTCGCGGGCGCGATCGCGATGGCGCGCACGTCCTCCGCGTCGAAGTGGTGCACGACGGTCGCGCGGCCGGGGCCCGTGATCCGGAAGAGGAGCGCCTTGCCCTGCGAGCCCGCGTAGACCGTCCCGTCGTCGGCGACGGCGACCGACATCAGATGCGGCTCCTTGCTGTCGAAGTAGACCTGCGCATGGCCCTGCGCGTCGACGCGGTAGAGCTTGCCGTTCGGGCCCGTCGCCGCGTAGAGCGCCTTGTTCTTCGCGTCGAACGCGAGCGACCAGATGTCCTCTTCGCCGGTGAGCGTCGCGAACACGGTCGCCTTCGCGCCGCCCGCCGCGTTCGCCGAGATCTTGAAGATCTTGCCGTCGGGGAAGGTGCCGAGGAAGACGTCGCCGCCGTAGCCGATCGCCATCGCGCTCACGGCCATCTCGCCCGTCGTCGCGACGAGATCGACGCGGCCGCCGTTCGCCCGGAAGACCTTGCCGTCGTTGCCGGTGCCGAGCAGCACCGAGCCGTCCGGCGCCTCGACGGCGCTCCACACGGCCGCTGCGTCGGGCATCGGCGTCGCGCCGAGGTTCAAGCCCGCGCGCACGTAGCCGTTCGAGTCGATGCTGACGCCCGTGAGATCGCCGCCCTTGAAGTCGTCGAGCGACTCGAGCTGGAACATGCGCGTGCCGACGGCCCGCGCGTCGCCCGCGATCGCGGCCGCGGCGGCGGCGAGGAGGAGGGCGAGACCGCGCGAGGCGAAGACCTTGTTGAGCATGCTCTTGGCGAAGGAAGAGGCGAGCGCCGCGTCAGCGGAGCACGGGGTGGATGCGCACGGACACGCTGTCGTGGCCGACCACGAACTTCTTCATCGGCACGGCGACGTTCACGACGGCGGCGAAGGTCTCCGGCGCGTCCGACTCGCTCGTGGGCCGCAGGACGTCGAGCGCGCCCGGCGGGAGGCGCGTCGCGAGCTTGCCCTTGAACGCCGCGCCCGCCTCGCCGCGCAGGCGAAAGCTCGCGACGAGGCTCTGCGGCTCGTAGGTCTGGATCGGGAGCACGGCGACGAGCTCGGCCACGCTGTCGGGCGTCGGCAGCGGGCGCTCGACGTCGAAGCCGGGCGTGAGCTCGATGTCGACCTCGCGCCCGGCGAGCTCGAGCGGCACCTTCACCTCGATCGTGCGCTGCTCCATCTTGCCCATGTACGGCTCGAGGTCGACGCGGATGCGCACGGGCGCCCCGGCGTCGATCTCGGGCTCGAGCACCTTGGCGCCGCGCAGGCGATACACGTCCTGCGCGAGCGAGATCCGCGCCGTCGACTCGACCGACTCGATGTCGACGGGCTCCCAGGGGTTGTTGAGCAGCGCGCCGACGCCGCGCGCGAGCCGGCCGCGGCCGAAGTCGTCGGGCGAGATGGGCGTGCCGTTGCCGGCGCCGAAATCCTCGAGGACGATCGTGCCGTATTTGGCGATCTTCACGCGGCTCTCGACGCGGTAGGTGAGGTCCTTGCGCTCGGCGACCGAGCTCTCGAGCGCGCTGCCGAGGGCCATGGCGACGAAGCCGGGCGCCATGAACTGATCGGCTGCGACGCGGACGTTCCACGTCGTCTTCGGCGCGCCGTGGGCGCCCTCGATGTGCACGCTCATCGGGAACGTGGGCGCGCGCACGCTCGAGTCGACGACGATCGCGGCCTGGCGATCGTTGACGAGCGCGCCCATCGATCGCGCGGCCTCGCCGATCTTGAAGCTGCGGTTCAAGGTCGCCATGATCCAGTGGACCTTGGCGATGGCGGTCGGCAAGGACTCGATGCCGCCGCCGAGCATCGGGTGGCCGAACGCGACGAGCTTGTCGCCCGACACGCGCGTCACCGTTCCGAGGCCCATCGCCGAGATGTCGCCCTTGACGAGCTCGACGCCGATGGCGCCGCCGTCGACGTAGCGCGTGGGCGCGGATGGATCGTCCGCGCCGCCCGAGCCGCCGCCCTGCACCGCGTCCATCCCGAGCGGCGCGAAGAGCTCGTTCGCGAGGCGCAGCGCCGACGGGCTCATGCCGCCGAGGACGAGCGGCGTCGTCGCGCGTGCGAGCTGCGCGCCGGTCGGCGCGGCGAAGAGCGGCTCGCTGCGCGACGCGATCTGCCGCGCGTGGGCCGCGAGGTCGTACGCGCCAGGCGCGCCTTCGAACGAGCGCGCGCCGCGGAGCCCCATGCGCGGCGCGGACGCCGACGCGACGATCGGCGAGCCCGCGCGCGGCAGCAGGCCCGGCGGGATCGGCCGCGCGAGCTCCTCGAGCATGCTCTTGATCGGCGTGACGCCGGCGACGGCCTCGGACCCGAAGATCCAGCCGTACGCGTACGCGCCGATCATCTTGCCGTTCAAGTAGATCGGGCTCCCGCTCATCCCCGCGACGGTCTTCGTGATCTCGAGCCGCGGGTGCGGCGTCTTGATGAGGAAGAGATCCTGGTTCGCCTTGAAGTTCTTCAGCGTCGCGATGATCTCGACGTCGAACTTCTCGGGTGTGGTGCCCTTGAAGACCGTGAGCCCGTAGCCCTTCATGCCGGGCTTCACCGCGTCGATCGGCATCGTGTCGGGCGGCTCGCCGATGGCCTCGGCGACGCCCGCGCCGAGGACGACGCTCAGCGCGACCCCGCCGAGGAGGCTCAGCGGGACGAGGCGCGCCGGCGTCGCGCGACCGAGCGCACGGGCGAGGCGTTCCCACGGGCGTTCCAGGCGCACGGGCCGGAGCTTACTCGATTTGCGCGGGCCGGCTCGGTCGTCGACGTGAAAGCGCGGCGCGACGCGGCGGCGGCGGTTTGGTAAAGCGACGCGCGTGCGCGACGCCGTGCTCTTCGCCACGCTGACCGTGGCCTTCGCCGCGTGGGTGACGGCGCACGTCGCGATCGCGGCGCGCCTCGCGCTCGGTCACAAGCCGCGCTGGCGCGGGGCCGTCGCCTTGGTCGTGCCGCCGCTCGCGCCGATGTGGGGGGCGCGCGCGGGCCTCCGCAAGAACGTGTGGATCTGGGCGGGCTCGCTCGCCGTCTACGCGGTGTGCCTCGTCGCGGCGAAGATCGCGCGCTGATCTCGGCGCGAGACGTGGCTACGATGCGCGCATGGCGAACGAGCAAGAAGAGCTGGTCACGAAGATCAAGGCGCTGCTCAACAAGAAGTACGGCGGCACGAGCGACGCCAGCCTGCGCACGCTGTTCGATCACTACGACTCGAACAAGGACGGCAAGATCAGCGACAAGGACGTCGAGCAGCTGCTGAAGGACGCCGACATCGGCAACTTCGCGACGCGCAGCATGTGGATCAAGGGCATCGTCGGCGCGCTCGACAAGGACGGCGACAAGCAGATCGACTGGGACGAGTTCTCGGCCGCCGTGAACAAGTAGCGCGCGCTACTTCGCCGCCGCCGACGTGACGCGGATGCGCGCGGCGGCGATCGGCGTCGGCACGCCCTTCGGCCGCGCCTCGTAGCGCTCGACGACGAGCCGCGGATCGAGCTTGCCCGCCGCGATCGCGCGATCGGCGAGCGCGGCCTCGACCACGAGCTCGCCGCTCTTCGCCTCGCCCTGCATGCGCGCGGCGACGTTCACCGTCTGCCCGAAGTAATCGAGCACGCCGTTCGCCGTGACGACGTAGCAAGGCCCGCCGTAGACGCCGAGCTTGATGTGCGTGCGCTGCCGCGTCGCGTGATCGCGCCGGAACCCCTCGAACTCGCCGAGGATCGCGACGGACGCGACCAGGCCGACGAGGTCGTCGGCGAACACGGCCATCACGGCGTCGCCGATGGTCTTCACGAGCGTGCCCTGGTGCTGGTCGATCACGCGCAGCACGAGGTCGAAGTGATCGTGCACGAGCTTGAACGCCGCCGCGTCGCCCGCGTCGGCGTAGAGCTGCGTCGAGCCGGTGAGGTCGCTGAAGAAGAGGCCGACGCGCGCGACCTTCAGTGCGGTGCCGGGGCGCAGGACGTCGGCCGAGAAGTCGCGCCGGAACGCGGGCAGCGCCGTCACGACGCCGGCGCGCGCCGCGAGATCGCCGTACGTGACGCGCTCGATCTTCGCGTGGCGCTCGTCGGCGGACGGGTTCTCGACGACGAGGACGCCGCGCGGGGCGACGCGCAGCGGCTCGGCGCCGAGCGCGTCTGCGCGGAGCCGCACCTCGGGCTGGCCCGCCGCGTCGACGTGGAGCTCGACGGCCGCCCCGCCGCGCACGAACAGGCGATAGCGCCCCGGCTCCGGCGGGCTGAAGAGCGTCCCCTCGCCGCGGGCGGGCAGGATGGCCTGCGCGACGACGTGCGGGGTGCGCGCCGGGCCGCCGATGCAGTAGGGCCCCGAGTCGGTCGCGCGGACGGCGGCGTTCGCGCCGAACGTCGCCTCGACCGCCTCTTCGAGATCGATCGCGAACTCGAGCTCGCAGAGCTGACAGGCGCCGTGCTCCTTCAGCGACGCGAGCGACGGCAGCACCTCCGTCGCGGTGCGGCAGCTCGGGCACACGATCTCCCAGCGCAGATCGAGGAGGCCGGCGCGGACGGCGCCGAGGCACGCGGACAGCACGTCGCGGCGATCCTCGCCCCAGCGCTCGGCGAGCTCGAACGGGCGGAGGCGCGAGACGTCGTGATCGCTCTCGTCGCGCACGAACGACACGAGGCGCCGCGCGATCTCGGCGTGGTCGCCGGCGGCGAGCTCCTTGGCGGCGCGCTGGAGGGCGGCCTCGGAGACCTCGCCGCGCGCGCCTGCGCCGCCGGCGCGCTGCTTGCCGGCGGGCGCGCGATCGCCCTGCTCGGCTGCGCGGGCGAACGCGTCGAGCGTGCGGCCGCCCATCGCCTTGAAGAGCAGCCCCGTGAGCCCGATGCGCGGCTCGACCGTGAGCCGGAGCGTCGCGGTCGTGCCGCCGCCCGCGCTCGGGCGCAGGAAGAACGCCATCTCGAGCGAGCGAAACGGCCCGCTCCGCATGTGACGAAAGACCTTGAAGGTCTCGAGGTACACCCACTCGTACGGGCGCTCCTCGTACTCGACCGGCATGCCGCCGATGTGCGTCTTCACGAGGTAGCGCGCCGCGGTGCCGTTCGAGAGCGGCACGAGCTCGAGCTTGTCCATGCCGATCGCGCGGTTCATGCGATCGGTGTCGGTGAGGATCGCCCAAGCGGTCTCGATGCCGCTGACGAACTGGACCTCGCGCTCGACGACCACACGTGCCATCTCGTTGACGTTCTCCCCGCGCCGCGCGCGACGACTCTATCCCATGCGCGCTCAGGCGCCTCGATCGCTACGCGTGACGTCGTGCGCGGGCTCCGCGCGATAGGGGCTGCCGCCGTGCTCGCTCCGCAGCCACGACGCGAGCAGGTGGATCTGGAGGTCGATCGCCGGGTCGCCCGCGTGGACGACGGGCGTGTCGTTGTCGCGCACGAAGCCGACGTCGGCGGTCGAGATCGGGCTCGCGGTGAAGCGCTCGTCGTAGATCGCGCCCGGCGCGCGCTCGCGGAGCACGGCCACGGTCTCCAGGAAATTCGCGTGCGCCGTCGGCTTCATCGCGCGGCCGAGCCCGAGGTAGCGCGCCTCGGTCTCGTGGATGGCGCACGGCGGCGTGGTGCGCCCGAACACGAACAGCACGCGCTCGGCGGCGTGCTCGCTGTGCACGACGTCCGCCACGTCGATCGTCGGCGGCTTGCCGATCTTCGGGTTCACGATGCGCTCGTGCGTCGTGCGGAGGATCGCCGACTTGATCACGGCGTGGACGAGGAGCTCGATGTCGTCGTACGGGATGCGCGCCGGCCCCCCGTCGTGCGGCACGAACGCGGTGTCCTCGAAGCGCATCCGGTGCGCGCGCGTGAAGCGGCTCGTCGGCAGGACCTCCCGCGCGTCGCACGCGATGACGGCGTGGCCCCGCGCGCGGAGGCGCACGGCGAGATCCCCGGCGGCGACCTGCGACGACAGCCGCGCGACGACGTGCGGCAGCACGGCGCCGAAGTAGGCGCGCGCCTCCATCGGCGCGACGCCGAGCAGCGCGGCGAGCGCGGGGGCCTCCTGGTCGATCCCGCCACGAGCCTCCGCGAGCGCCACGACGAACATGCGCCGAGCGTATCAGGCGCGGCGCGCGCGGAGCCCGCTACTGCTGCGCGGGAGGGGGACCGCCGCCGGGGATGCAGATCGCGGCGGGGCTGCCCGCGCCCATGCAGCCGAAGCCGGGGGCGCAGTCGGAGTTCGAGGCGCAGGGGAACGAGCAGCGACCCACCTGCATGTTGCACTTGTGCGTGCCGCAGACGAGATCGCTCTGACAGGGGAGCGCGAACGGGCTCGTCGCGGCGGCGACCGCCGGCTGGCCCGGCTGACCGGCTTGACCGGGCTGCCCTCCGTAGCCCTGAGGGACGCCAGGCTGCGTGGCGACGGCGCCGCCCTGGGGCGCGCCGTACGCGCCGTTCTGCGGCATCTGCCCCGCCTGGTTCGTCGACGAAGGGTCGTCCGCCTCCCGGCCGCGCATGCAAGCGGAGGCGAGGAGCGCCGTCGACCCGGCGAGGAGCATCATCACGAAGGCCGTCCGCGTGCTCGCTCGCGCCGTCGTTCCACCCGTTGCCTGTGCCATGCCGAAGCCTCCTGCGCGCGGCGCGCGTGATTGCAAGCGTAGCGCGCGGGTCGCCCCCGTGCCCTGTCCGTGTTGTACGAGCTGGGGCTCCTTTGAATCCCCGGCACCTGGCGATGAGCGTCGTTTTCGTGCCCACACCACGGCGCGCCGATCGCGTCGAGCGTGAACGCGCGTCGACACTCGGCGGCTGAAACGCAGACGAGCGCATCGAGGAAGCGCGCCAGAGCGTTTTGGCGGGGTGGTGGGTCTCGTGTTCGGGCGGCGTGAATGGGCACGCCGGTTGCCCCGTCTCGTAGATCGAGATGGGTCTTCGCGAACTTCTCCACCGTGTGTTCCCCGGTTTCTCCGCGCTCGGCGCGCTGGCGCTCGCCGGGTGCCAGGCGGCGCCCGCCACCGTCGAGGCGCGGGGCTTCGGCTACCTCTGCAGCGGCGCCCCGTCGGACGCAGCTTGCAACGAGTCGCCGGGCGTCGCCGCGACGCCGCTCGACGTGGGCCTGCCCGAGCGCATCGCGGTCGGCTCGTCCGTGCGCTTCACGTTCTGGCCACCGGGTCACGCGTCGGGCTCGGCGCCCGTGCCGGTCGCGGACGAGTCCGCGGGCGTCCTCCAGCGCGCGGCCGACGCCGCGCACGGCTTCCGGGTCGACCGGCCCGGGTCCATCGCGCTCGCCGCGTTCGCGCCGTCGGGCGAGGTGATTGGCCGCGCCCGGCTCGAGGCGTTCGCCGTCGACCACGTCGGCTTCGACCGGTTCGCGTCGGACGAGGCGCAGCCCGCGTCGCAGCAGTCGATCCCGCGCGCGCGCCTCGAACGCCTCGGCGATCGCACCATCCTGCGCGCCGTCCCCATGAACGCCGAGGGCGACGTCCTCGCCGGCGCGCTCGCCTGCAAGTGGACGAGCTCGAACCCGGGCGTCGTCGACGTGCAGGGGCCCACGAACGGCAACTTCGTCACCGTCCTCGCCACCGGCGCCGGGCAGACGACGCTGCACGTCGACCTCGGCGGCGCGTCGGCCGATCTCCCGATCGACGTCAGCGTCCGATGATCTCGACGGGCGCGCTGGCGCGGCGCGCGATCACTCGGCGTCCTTGCAGCAGCGGAAGCCCTCTTCGTAGCCGTAGTCGTCTTCTTTGTGGAAGCCGACGGTCGGGCGGCAGCGGCCGCGGACGGGGCCCCACCAGCCGCCCTTGAGGCCGCTGCGGTTCGGGTATTTCTGCTTCGGCCGCACGACCCATTCGTTGATGTTGCCGTTCAAGTCGTAGACGCCGAACGGCGAGACGCACGCGGGGAGCGAGCCGGCGGGGAGGCGCTGGTCGAGCCGCGCGAGCTCCTTCTTGCACGCCTCGCTCTTCATGCAGCGCGCGTACTTGAGGAGCTTGTGCTCGCGCTTGCGGTAGGGCCGGTCGATGTTGCATTTGGTCGCGTCGCGCGCGTAGCCGTAGGTGTACGGGAGCATCGCCTCGCCCTCGCACGCGAAGTTGAACTCGCTCTCGCCGCAGAGGCGCTTGCCCTCGCCCTCGCAGAGCTTCTTCGCGTCGCCCCACGAGAGCAGGAGCGCGGGGAGCTCGCCCTTCTCGTTCGGCCACTCGTAGCGATCGACGCAGAAGCGCATGTGCACGCGCTGCTTCGAGAGGCACCTCGACGGCTCTTCGTAGCGGAGGCAGCGCTCGCTCACGGTGCTCGCCTCGCTGTCCTCGCCGGAGGCCTTCTTCTTCGCCTTCTTCGCCTCGTCGCGCTCGTACTCCTTGTCGTGCTCGAGGCAGCGCTGGTCGACCGACGGGCAATACTCGCCCTCGACGAGGACCATGCCGGCGGGGCAGCCTGCGGTCGCGCCAGGCAGCGCGTCGCCGGCGTCTCCCGCGTCGACGTCCCCTGCGTCTCCGGCGTCGAGGTCGCCCGCGTCCGGGTCCCCCGCGTCGAGGGCCGCGGCTGGCGACGTCGCCGCAGTCGTCGCGGTCGCGGTGGCCGCCGCCGCGGCGTCGGGCGCGTCGGGCGGGGCGGCGTGTCCGCACGCCGCGATCGCGGCGCACGCGAAGGCGACGACGGCGACGGCCGCGAACGCGCGCCGCATCAGCGTGGCGGCGCGGGCACGACCTTCATGCTCACGCGCCGGCCGTCGCGCTCGACCTCGACGATCACCTCGCGACCGGCCTCGAGATCGCCGAGCGCGAACATGTAGTCGTGGATGTTGCCGATGTCGTGCGGGCCCACCTTCACGATGACGTCGCCCGCGCGCAGGCCCGCGCGCGCTGCAGGCGAGTCGGCGCGCGCGCCCGTCAGCTTCACGCCCTTGCCGGTGAACGCGTAGTCCGGCAGCGTGCCGAGCGAGACCTTGAAGCCGCCGCGCATGCCGCGGTGCGGGTCGGCCGGCGCGTCGACGAACTCGAGCCGCGCGGGCGCCTGCGCGACGGCGAGCGCGAGCCGCGCCGCCATCGTCGCGATGCGCGCCTCGCCCTCCGCGTTGATCTTGTCGGCCGTGTCGCTCGGCCGGTGGTAGTCCTCGTGCGCGCCCGTGAAGAAGAACGCCGTCGGCACGCGCGCCGCGGTGAAGTTCGTGTGGTCGCTCGCGCCGAAGCCCTCGCTCCCGGCGACCACGTGCAGCGCGAGCCCGCGCGCCGCGCCGGCCTCGAGGTCGGGCCACTCCTTCGCGGTGCCGGTGCCGTCGACGACGACGACTCCGTCACGCAGGCGCCCGACCATGTCGGCGTTGATCATGGCGACGTCACGATCGAGCGGCAGCGGCGGGTGATCGACGAACCAGCGCGAGCCGAGCACGCCGAGCTCTTCGGCGCCGAACGCGACGAACACGACGCCGCGATCGGGCCGCCGCGGGAGCCTGGTGAACGCGCGCGCCACCTCGAGCATGAGGGCGACGCCGGAGGCGTTGTCGTCGGCGCCGGGGTGGATCTCGCGCGAGCCGGGCGCGCGCGACGCCGACGTGCCGCCGTGCCCGAGGTGATCGTAGTGCGCGCCGACGACGACGTACTCACCCGCGGACGGTGAGCCGGGGCGCGGCGCGAGCTCCCCGACGACGTTCCACGACGGCGCGTCGACCGGCTCCACGCGCGTCGTGAACTCCATGACGCGCGTCGTGAGCGGCGCCTTGCCCGCCCACGGGGCGGTCGGGGCGAGGATGAACGGCTGGTCGAACCGCGAGACGTGGCGCTGCGGATGAGCGAGCGCGTCGGCGTTCGGCAAGAGCAGCACCTCGGCCAGGCGCGACGTCACGACCACGGCGGGGATCCCCATGTCGCTCGCGTCGCCGAGCGCTGAATCCACGTGGGCGCCGGGCGCGACGATGACCACGCCGGAGGCGCCGTGCTCGCGCGCGGTGCGGATCTTGTACCGAACGGAGCGATAGTCGTGGAGCGCGTCGTCGCGGCCGTCGCGCGCGAGGGTCGGCGCGCCGTCGAGGACGAAGACGATGCGCCCGGTGACGGGCGTGACGGCGTAGTCGTCCCACGCGAGCGCCGGCGCGGAGATGCCGTAGCTCGCGAACGTCGGCTCGCCGCGCGCCGTGCCGCTGGCGCTGCCGTCGGCCGTCGCGATCGAGCCGGTCCAGTCGGCCTCCTTCGTGGTCAGCGCGCGAGCCTTGCCGGCCCAGCCGATCTCCGGGACCGCGGCCCGTGCGCCGATGCGCGCGCGGAAGAGCTGCAGATAGCTCGACGACGACGCGTCGCCGAGCGGAGCGAGGCCGAGCTCGCGGAAGCGCTCGTCGACGAACTCCGCGGCGAGCTTCCCGCCCGGCTCGCCGGTGCCGCGGCCCGCCAGCTCGGGCGACGCGAGGTACGTGACGTCGGCGCGGATGCGGAGCGACGCCTGCGGGTCGACCTCGAACGCCATCGGCGCGCGCACCGGCGCGCTCGCGCCGAGCGGCGTCGGCGGCTCCGCGACCGGCGGCTCGGCGCAGGCAACGAGCGCGCACGTCAGCGCGAGAGC
>DASYCF010000930.1:0-4342 GCA_036500365.1 Byssovorax sp. | reverse complement strand
CCACTGCGATGATGCGCCGCGCGCGCGCGCCGAGCCCGCCCTCCCACGGCGAGTCGCCCGCGCGCTCGAGCGCGAGCGGCGGCAGCGTCGACGGAGGCGGCGGCAGGGTGTCGCGGGGCACGGCGCGCGAACCGTACCATTGTCGCGCGCGGCGCCCGAGCCAGCGGCGCTCGCGCGAGCTTCAGGGGCCGCTGCCGAGATCCTCGTCGATGCAGCCCGAGACGAAGATCTCGGTCGAGTACATCCCGTGCTGTCCCGACCCGGTGACGCGCGCGAGGAACACGGGCGGCCCGTACATCGGCGGGTTCATCATCTGCGGCGGCGGGCAGAGATCGGGGCCGAGCACGTCGCTCGACGCGAGCATGTCGAACTGCGACGCCGTGCCGCCGAGGTACGGCTGCTCCGACACGGTGCCCATCCAGCCCGACGTGTCGTGCGACGCGATGGGCATCCCGGGATCGAACGGGTCGCGCAGCGGGATCACGAAGACGTGATCGTCGGCGGTCGTCAGCGCGCCGCCCGCGTCGTGCGGCGAGTCGGCGTAGATCGTCCCCGTGGTGAAGGTCATGCCCATGAAGCTCGAGGTCATCTCGGTCGCGTCGGAGCCGGTGGGCGGCGCGTCGACGTTGTCGTGGCACGTGAGGCGGAGCGCAGGCGGCCAGCGGCCCTCGAAGCTCGCAGCGGCGCACGCGGCGGTGAAGCTCCCGCCGTCGACGCGGCCGTGCACGACGATGCCGTAGCCGTTGAAGCGATCGCTCGCGTCGTCGCTCGCGCACTTCGACACGAGGTCGCTCGCGGCGGTCGGCGCCTGCGCGATCGTGTGCTCCTCGCCGTCCATCGAGAACGACGTGCCGCCGTCGAGGTGCTGGATGACGGTCGAGCCCGCCTGCCCCTGCACGACGTCGACGCCGTCGATGAGCGCGCACGTCGGCGACGACCCGGTCGCGGCGGCGAAGACGCGGCCCGTGAGCAAGAGCTCCGTGGGCGCGCCGTCGTGCTGGAGCACCGCGAGCTGGAGGAGGTCGCAGTCCGCTTGCACGGTCGCCGTCCCCGCCGCGGGGTTGCATACGGTGGCGCCGGCGCCCGACCCCGAGCCCGAGCCCGAGCCTGCGCCCGAACCCGAACCTGAGCCCGAACCCGAACCTGAGCCAGCACCTGAGCCTGAGCCTGAGCCCGAGCCGCTCGTCGTCGACGGGCCGGTCGCGCCGCGCGAGCCCGTCGAGCCCGCGGCCCCTTCGCCGCCGCCGCCCGACGTGTCGTCCCCGCCCGACCCGCACGCCGCCGCGAGCGCGACCGCGGCGATCCCCAAGAGCATCGTTCGCATGCCGGCCCCTTGATGCGCCGGCCTCCTGGCGCATTCACGGACGCTCAGCTGCGCGCGAAGAGCTTGCGCATCCGCGTCTTCACGATGAACCACGCGCGCCGGTAGAACGAGCGCAGGTACGCCGCCTGCACGAGCACGACGACGCCGATCGCGATGAAGCGCAGCGGCTCCGAGCGCCGGTAGAGCCGCTCGATGTCGAACGGCACGTTCGGATCCGGCGTGTGGATGTCCTTGAAGAAGATGTCGAACGCGAGCGTGACGCCGAGCTCGTTCAAGATCAGCGCGATGCCGACGCCGTACGCGATCGCGATGAGCCGGCGGAGCTCGGCGCGGAACGTGAGCAGCGACGCGCACGACGAGATCATCAGCAGCGCGAAGCCGGTCAGGTACGCGAGCCGGAGCACCTCGCGCGGCGCGACGTCGAGCGCGAACGCGAGGAACACCGCCCCGCGCGCCGCGAGGAGCGTCACGACGAACGCGGCGAGCGTGAGGAACGCCCCGTCGCGCTGGCGGTTCACGACGAGCTCGCTCCACACCCGGCGGATCGATCCGCGGCGCACGGCCTGCCGCGCGACGCTCCTCGGCGGCGCGTCGTCCGACGTGAGCAGCGCCTCGGCGGAGCGCTCCGCGTCGGCGAGGCGCTTCGCGAGCGTGCGCAGCAGGTGCACGGCGACCTCGGGCCGGTGCGCGCGGAGCTCGTCGAAGTCCTCGTCGGCGATGACGAGCACCTCGACGTCGGTCGTCGCGGTCACGGTCGCGGACCGGAGCTCGCCGGTGAGCGAGCTCATCTCGCCGAAGCTCGCGCCGGGCCCGAGCTTCGCCAGCAGCTCGCGTCCGCCGCCGCCCGCGTCGACGAAGGCCTCGGCCTCGCCCGAGACGACGACGAACACGTCCGCGCCCGACTCGAGCTCGGCGACGATGCACGCGCCCGCCTCGTAGCGCCGCGCGGACGCGTTCGCCGCCACGAGCGCGAGCGTCGCGGCGTCGGTGCAGGCGAAGAGCGGCGCGCGCGCGAGCGCCGCCGCGCGCGGATCGACGGGCGCGGCCGCGCTCATCGCCGACTCCGGAGCGAGAGCCACGCGCGCTGCGAGAGCGCGAGCCAGAAGCGCCGGAAGTACGTGAGCTGCACGAGCACGGTCGCCGCGATCGCCGCCGCGATGAGGCTCGACCGCTGCGCGTACTCGGGGTTCAAATTGTAGATGAGGCCGAACTCGTCGAACACGAGCCCGGCGCCGACGCCGAACGCGAACGCGAGCACGCGGAGGCCGCGGCGCCCGAACGGCGCGAGCGCGGCGAGGCCGGCCGCGCCGACGAGCACGAGGCCGTAGTTGAAATGGTGCACGTGCATCGGGTTCGGGTCGGTCCCGGGCACGAGCGCGAAGAGCCGCTTCTCGAGGCCGTACTTGAGGATGAGCCCGACGACGAGCCGCGCGCCGCCGAGCGCGACGAGGAAGCCGAGCAGCATCCAGAACGGCGGCTCGCGCCCGCGCTGGACGACGAGCCGGTTGAAGAGCGCGCGCGGCGAGAGGCGCGTCACCCGCGCGCCGCGTCGCGCGATGTCGCGCCGGCGCTCGTCGATCGCGTCGGCGAGCTCGGCGCGGGGCAGCCGCTCGGCGTGGAGCTCGAGGAGCTGCCGCACCACGTCGTTCTGCGCGGCGACCTCGCGCGCCATCGCCTCGGCGAGCGGCAGCGCGATGGCGGGCGTCTCGGCGAGGATCGCGTCGAGCCCGTCGCGATCGATCGCGGCGAACGTCGCGTCGCTGCGCGCGGTGATCGACGTCTCGTGAAAATGCTCGCTCAGGAGCGCGATTTCGCCGTGGTAGTCGCCAGGCACGAGCGCCGAGCGGTGCGTCCCGGCCGCGGTGAGCACCTCGATGTCGAGCCGCCCGCGCACGACGACGACGAGCCGCGCCGCCTCGCGCGTCGGGGCGAAGCCGCGCGCCTCGCCCGGGGCGAGCGTCGTCGTCGAAAATCGCTTCGCCGCGCGGCCGATCTCGTCGGGCCGGAGCCGCTCGAGGAACGACACGCTCGCGAGGACCGACTCGAGCGGGTTCAATTCCATCGAGCTCCCTCCCCGGTCCCGTTACCACGCACGCGGACGCGCCGGGACGCGCCGCGAGCGCCGTCCGGACGGCAACGGCGCGACCCTCTTCTGGCCCCGCGCGCAGGCGGCTAGCATGCGCGATCGTGAGGCGTATGGTGTGGCGGAGCCGAGGCAGCGGCGCCGCCACCCGAGCGCGGAGAAGGAGACGACGTGGACAACGATTTCGAGCCCCAAGCGTTCTACGAAGGGCTCGTCGCGAATCGACTCATCGTGCCCGTCGGGGTGGACGGCGCGTTCGGTCGAAACGTGGTGTTCGAGGACGTCCTCGAGCGCTTCAACGGGCTGGTGACCGAGCTCGCCAAGGACGACGACGCGGAGCTCTACACATTCCCGCCCGTCATCGATCGCCGCGTGCTCGAGCGCGTGGACTACCTCGACTCGTTCCCCCAGCTCTCGGGCAGCGTGCACAGCTTCTTCGGGAACGAGCAGGCCGCGCGCAAGCTCGCCGAGCGCGTCCACGCGCGCGAGCCGTGGGGCGAGCTCATGGGCCAGACCGACGTCGTGCTCAACCCGGCGGCCTGTTACCCCGTCTATCCGAGCTTCACCGGCGTCGTCCCGAAGGGGGGCCGCCTCGTCACGATGACGAACTGGGTCTATCGCCACGAGCCGTCGAAGGAGCCGACGCGAATGCAGTCGTTCCGCGTGCGCGAGTTCGTTCGGGTCGGCACCGCGGATCAGGTCGTCGCGTGGCGCGACATGTGGCTCGAGCGCGGCCTCGCCCTCCTCAAGGCGCTCGGCCTGCCCGCCGCGAGCGACGTCGCGTCGGACCCGTTCTTCGGCCGCGGCGGCAAGATGCTCGCCGAGAACCAGAAGGCGCAGAAGCTCAAGTTCGAGGTGTTGGTCCCCGTGATCTCGCGCGACAAACCCACCGCGTGCTGCTCGTTCAACTTCCACCAGACGCACTTCGGCCAGGT
>DASYCF010000929.1:0-3089 GCA_036500365.1 Byssovorax sp. | reverse complement strand
ACGGGGGCTACGCCCCCAAACTTGGTCGCGATGGGGGCTACGCCCCCAAGCCCCAGGGCAGCGAAGCATGCGCTGGCGTCGCGCCGGCGCACGTCGCTCGGCGTGCGCGCCGCGAGCGCGGGCATGGTCGCGCGCAGCGTGAGCGTCGAGGCGGCTGACGTCGTGTTCGTGAAGGGCATCCTGGAGGCGAGCGACGGGCTCGCGAGCTTGTTCGCGGAGCGCGGGGGTGAGCTCGTGCTCGCGACGGACGCGAGCCGCGTCGCGTCGCTCGACGCCCTGCTCGCGGACCTCGCCGAGGAGATCGGCGCCACGGGCGGGGCGGCGCGATCGTGAGCGAGGGGTCGGTCGATCCGCGCGCGCTCGCCGCGTGGCGCGAGTGGCTCGGCGCCCTCGCGACCGACGCCGAGGCCGCGCTCGCCGCGGCGCACGTGTACGCCGAGCTCCCGCCCGCCGCGCGCGACGCGTGGCTCGACGCCTTGCAAGAGGACGCGCCGAAGCTCGACGTGCCGCGCGTCGCCGTGTACGCCCCGCTGCTCGCCGTCGAGACCGATCCCGCGCGGCGCACGCGCATCCAGGAGGCGGTCGGCGACGAGCCGCTCCCCGTTCCGCGCATGGGCGTCCGCGCGCTCCGCGGGATCGCGGCCGACGGCGCGCGTGTCGTCGCGCTGGTCGTGCCGGCGTACCTCGATTTCGTGCGCGTCTTGTGGTGTCGCTTCGCGCCCGACGAGGGCTTCGCGTGGGCGCGCCAGGACGGCCTGCTCGGCGAGCGCGACGCGCCGCGCGCCGGCACCAAGATGGATGGCGTCCCGCTCGAGGTGACCCCGCTCACGCCCGTCGTCGAGGAGCTCGCGCACGCCGTGCTCGCCGCGGGGCGCACCGGCTCGCCGCTGCCGGCCGCGCTCAGGCCCTTCGCCGAGCTCTTCGACGCGAAGCCGTTCATCGAATCCGAAACGCTGCCGTGAGCCGCCCTGCCCAGGGTGCGCGCGCCGTCGTCGCGCTGTCGATCGCGCTCGCGACGTCGTCGTGCGTCACCGAGAAGGCGCAGCCCGAGGCGCCGCCGGAGCCGTCACCCGTCGAGGCGAAGGGCAACCCCGTCTTCTTCGCGTTCGAGGCCTCCGACGGCAAGCCGCTCACCGCCGATTCGCTGCGCGGGCGCGTCACCGTGATCGGCCTCGCGACGACGTACGACTTCGCCTCGCAGGCCGAGGCGCGCTTCCTCGCCGGCATCGCCCGGCACCACGTGCCGCGCGTGAACGTGGCCCTGCTCATCCTCGAGCCGCCGGACGCGCGCCCGCTCGTCGAGGCGTTCGCGCACACGCTCGATCTGCCTTACCCAGTCGCGCTCGTCGACGCGGCGACGACCGCGGGGCAGGGGCCGTTCCCCGGCCTCCGCCAGGTGCCCAGCGTGGTCGTGCTCGATCCGCTCGGTCGCGAGGTCTACCGCCACGTCGGCCTCGTCGAGGAGCAACCCCTCGAGAAGGCCATCCGCGAGGTCGAAGCCCTCAGCCGCTGACGCGCACAAAACGCCGAAGGCGAGCGCCGCGTCGCCGCGGGCCCGCCTTCGAGATCGTACGCCGTCGTTACTGGCGCTTGAAGACGAGGGTCTTGCCCTTGCCACCGGGGGCGAAGGGATCCTTCATCGAGAAGGTGTTCTCGTCCGAGAACGTGATGTCCACGGCCTGGGCCTTCATGTCCTTCTTCGACTGGTCGTCCTTGCCGAGCTTGATCGAGAGCGCGGTGTCGGTGCCGTTGGCGACCTCGTAGTGCACCTTGTGGACGGGCTTGCCCTTGAGGTCCCACTCGAACATGTCGCCCGTGTTCTGGAGCGTGTTGTCGGCCGTCGCGGTCTTCGTCTTGTCGAGTGACGCGTCGTACTTCTTCTGATCCTTGGGGCCGCCGTCCTTGTTCTTGCCGGCCGCGTTGACCGCTGCGGCCTCCGCGTTGTCCTTGACCTGGCCGTCGAACGCTTGGACGAACTTGCCCTGGAAGCGCTCCTTCGCCGGCTTGGCGGGGGGAGGCGGGGGCGGCTCCTCCTTCGGCGGGGGCGGCGGCGTCGCCTCGGCGGCGGGGGCCTCGGCCGGCTGCGGCGGCGTGGCCGGGGGCGGATCGTCGCCGCAACCCGCCACGAAGATCGCACCCGCGAAGGTGAGCAGGAGTCCGTACGAGAAGCGCCTCATGTTCATCTGTCATCTCTCCTGGTTTCGCGCGCGCCACGGGGACGTCGGCGTCGTGCGCTGGGCCCACTCAGGGCCGGGTTCGGGCCAGTGGGCCCTTCATCGACGGCGCGCGTAGCTAGGACGCTTTCGCCGCACCGATCGGCTCGCCGCGCATCGCACGTGGGAGCCGCCGGGCCAAACTTCTGCGAGCACGTGGGGAGTCCACGCGCCCGCCTTCTGCGGAGCCGTCGTTACCTCCATCTCGGAGAAGTTCCAACTGAAGATGCGCCGACGTTCGCACCAGGTGCCGCGTGCAGGCATGACCGGACGCCGGGGCTCATAATTTTCTCATGATGCCGCACGGGTCCGTGCAGGACGCGCTGCGCTCTGCCTATTGGCGTGGTCGCAGCACGGCGGGGCTCGCCGCATACACGACGGCGTCGAGCAGACGGTCGCGCGGGACGAGGGCGAGCTCGGGGTGCGCCGCGTCGATCTCGAGCGCGCCCCCGTCGTCGTCGAAGCCGCACGCGCGATCGCCGCTCCTCGAGCCGATGTGCCAGAGGCGCTCCGCGGGGGTCGCGTGCTCACCGGGAGGCAGCACGACGCGGCGCTTCGTGCGCGAGCGCTCGCCGAGCTCCACGCAGCGCAGATCCTCGAGCGGGTTCGTGATGACGTGGCTGTCGATGCCCGTGCACAGCGCGACGCCCGCGTCGACGAGCGCGCCGAGGTCGGGTAGGCCGTCGCCGAGATCGCGCTCCGTCGTGGGGCACAGGCAGACGCGCGCATCCGCCTCGCCGAGGAGCCTCGCCTCGTGCGCGAGGAGCTCCGTCGCGTGCACGGCCACGAAGCGCGGGCCGAGCACGCCGCGATCGGCGAGGAGCTCGACGGGCCGCAGCCCGGTCTCGGCGACGCACGCCTCGACCTCGGCCGGCT
>DASYCF010000928.1:0-2008 GCA_036500365.1 Byssovorax sp. | reverse complement strand
TTTCGCGCGCAAGAGGTGCTCCGCGTCGCCGAGGAGCAGCACTTCGCTCGCGCTGCGAACCGGCGGGAGTGGCGCGCCCGAGTCGACGTGCCGCTCGAGTTGCGCGACGTCGAGGGTTCGCCGATCGTCGTCGTCGGCGTGACGGTCGTGGGCGACGTCGCTTGCGAGGGCGAGGAGCTCGCAGGCAAGCATCGCGTGTCCACGTGCCGCGACTGGGACGTCACGGCCGCCGAGGCCGCCATCACGGCAGACACGCTGGCCCCGCACGCTGCGACCTTCCGGGACTTCGAACGGACGGGGGACCTCACCGGCGCCGCGAACCTGAAATCGGCGCTGCTCGCGCGCGGGATGGAGAGCTGTGTGGGCGTGAAAACGCGGATGTGGCGTCAGGTCTTCAAGCCCTGCATGCAGCGTTTGATCCGAGGCCCGGCGGGGACTCTCGAGGACCTCATCGCGCGCGGCGCATGCCAGCTCGCGGGCGAAATCAACGTGACCGAGACCGCGCCCGGCGTCGTGGTGAACCCGCCGTGAGCGAGCCCGTGCGCATGTGCGCCGCGTGCAGCGTGCTGGTCACGCTGCGACGCGCGGAGCGCTGCGCCGCGTGCGTCGCTGCGGGCGCGTCGGCCGCGCGGCCGCCGTGGGAGATCGGCTTCGCGCCCGAGCGCCGCGGCTGCCTCGCGTGCACGCACGCGATGGGCATGTCCGCGCCCGACGAACCCGCTCTCTGCCGCGCGTGCAAGGCGCGGATGGAGAAGACGCTCGGGCTCTCGCAGGGCGACGCGGAGTACGGCGCGAGCCCCCGCCTCGCTCCGCGCGCACGATCCCTCGAATCGATCTGGTGTCGGTCGTGATCGAGCCGGTCGATCTCGAATGGGGCGACGTCGACGGCTTGATCATCGCCGGCGTCGAGCCGCGCGAGGCGCACGCCTTGATCGTGGCCGCGCGGTCGGGCGGACGCGCGCGCGGCGCCGAGCTCGCGGCCGACCTGCAGCTCGTCGCCGACCGGCAGCGCGCGCGTGTGGAGCTGCCGACGTGCCCGCGCCGCCGTGCACGATGGTGTGGGCCGTGGTCGTTCCCGGTCGCGACCCCGTCTACGTCGAGGCCAAGAGCGCGGCCCACGCGCTCGACGTGTACGCGCAGTCGCGCGGCTTTCGCGACTTCGCGACGAGCGGCATGCGACTCGACGACAAGGCTTCGGCCCTTGGCGCGCGGGACGGACGGGACTCCATCCCGCGCGCCAAGCCCGATCTGTGAGGTAACGCACGTGTCCTCTCCCCGCCTCGGTCTCGCGCCCGTGCTCGGGCTCACGCGCGCGCTCGCCACGACGCCTTCGAACACCGACCCCGACCCCGCGGGCCCATTCGACGGGCTGCTCCTCACGACCGCGGGCAACGTCTCCGCCGTCACGTCGTCGGGCGACACGCTCGCGGTCACGTCGGCCGCTGCGGGCACCGTGATCCCGGTTTCGGTCGTGCGGGTCAACTCGTCGGGCACGTCGGCGACCCTGCTCGGATTGAAGCGCTAGCCGTGGCCATCGTCGAGGCACGCGCAAGGGCGAGCGTTCGCGATGCGCTGGCGCTCGACGACGCCGCCGTCGAGCGTCAACGTGCGCGTCTCGCCCAGCGCAGCGCCGAGCTCGCCGCCGAGCCCGCTCGAGCGCCCTCGACCTTGCGGGAGCGGCTCGTCGCCGAAGGCCTGCTCGAACCCCGCGGCCGTCTCCCTGACGCGCCGGTCGACCTCGCGCCGGCCGACCCGCCGTGTCTGCCGCTCGTCGGCCCGTGGCGCGCGGTGCCGCGCTCGACGACGGCCGACGAATTCGAATCGTTGGAGGCCATGCAAGGCGGGCGTCGCCGGTGGCTGGCGTGACCCGGCGCGCGCGCGCCGACGACGACACGCGGCCGCCCGCGCCGGCGCGCGACCGGTCCAACTACGGCGGGATGTCGCTGCGCGAGATCGCGCGAGAGCTCGGTTTGAGCCCCGAGCGCGTGCGACAGATCGAGGCGGCCGC
>DASYCF010000927.1:0-2341 GCA_036500365.1 Byssovorax sp. | reverse complement strand
GCACGGCGGCAGGCCCATCGTGTGGAAGACGGGCCACTCGCTCATCAAGACGAAGATGAAGCAAGAGGGCGCGCTGCTCGCGGGCGAGATGAGCGGCCACATGTTCTTCGCCGATCGGTGGCCCGGCTTCGACGACGCGATCTACGCGGCGGTGCGCCTGCTCGAGATCCTCGGCGGCGGCGCGACGCTCGGCGAGCTGCTCGCGGACGTGCCGGTGACGCACGCCACGCCGGAGATCCGCGTCACGTGCCCGGACGAGCTCAAGTTCGACGTCGTGCGGCGCGTGCTCGCGCGGTATCTGCCGACGCACAAAGTCGTCGACATCGACGGCGCGCGCGTCGATTTCGGCGACGGCGCCTGGGGCCTCTGCCGCGCGTCGAACACGGGCCCCGTGCTCGTGCTGCGGTTCGAGGCGCGCACGGCCGATCGCCTCGCCGAGATCCGCGCCGAGGTCGAGGCAGTCGTCGACGAGGCGATCCGCGCGCAGTCGAGCGCGGCCAAGCCTTCGTGATCGAGGCGCCGCGCGTGACGGAGGAGGCGTGGACGATCCGCCGAGTCGTCGCGTGGGCGTCGGACGACCTCAAGAAGCGCGGCGCGACGTCGGCGCGGCTCGACGTGGAGCTCTTGCTCGCCGAGGTGCTGCGCTCGAACCGCGTGCAGCTCATCGTCGACGCAGACCGCCCGCTCGCGAAGGAGGAGCTCGCGGCGTACCGCGCCCTGCACACGCGACGGCGCGCGGGCGAGCCGGTCGCGTACCTGCTCGGGCGACGTGAGTTCTACGGTCGCTCGTTCCGCGTCGACCGCCGCGTCCTCGTGCCACGCCCCGACACGGAGACGCTCGTCGAGGAGGCGCTCGCGCGCACGCAGCGCCTCTGCCTCTCGGCGCGCGTCCTCGACCTCTGCACCGGCTCGGGCTGCGTCGCGATCTCGATCGCGCGCGAGCGCCCGACGATGCGAGTGCTCGGCGCCGACGTCTCGCGCGACGCGCTCGTGGTCGCGCGCGAGAACGGGATCCGCCTCGGCGCCGTGAACGCCGCGTTCGTCGACGGCGACCTCTTCGCCGCGCTCGACGGGCAGCCGCCGCACCGCCGCACGTTCGAGTTGATCACGGCGAACCCCCCGTACATCCCCGCGGGCGACGTCGCCGGGCTCGTGCCGGACATCCGCGATTTCGAACCTCGCGTCGCGCTGACGCCGGGGCCGAGCGGGCTCGAGATCGCCGCGCGGATCGTGGCCGACGCGCCGCGCCACCTGACGAAGGGCGGCGCGCTCGCGCTCGAGGTCGGAGCTGGACAGGCGCCGGACGTGGCCGCGCTCCTCCGCGACGCTGGCTTCGTCGACGTGCGCGCGACGAAGGATCTCGGCGGCCACGAGCGCGTCGTCTCGGGCGCGCTGGCCGAAGATCGCGCACGCTGACGCCGTGCCCTGGCTCGCCGACGTCGCCGTCCCGGTGCCGCTCGCGCGGCCCTTCACGTACGCCGTGCCCGACGCGATGCGCGAGACGCTCCGGCCGGGCGCCCGCGTCGCGTGCGAGTTCGGCGCGCGCCGACTCGTCGGCGTCGTCCTGCGCGTGGAGGAGCGCGAGGCCCCGGCGGGCGCCAAAATCAAGCCGATCCGCGCCGTCGTCGACGCGGAGCCCGTGCTGCCCGAGGAGCTCCTCCGCTTCTTGCTAGAGCTCGCGCACTACTACCTCGCGCCGATCGGCGAGGTGCTCCGCCTCGCGCTGCCGGCGCTCGAGCGCGAGCAGGTCCGCGCGCTCTCGGCGCAGGCCGAGCTCGTCGGCCTCGACGCGAAGAAGCAGGTCGGCAAGAAGAAGCACCTCGTCGCGCGCGCCACCGACGCCGTCGAGGCGCCCGGCGCGCTGCGTGGCCAGGCGGCGCTCGTCCTCGCGGCCCTCCGCGGAGAGGGCGAGATCGCGATCGCGCGGCTCGAGTCGCGCTACGGAAACGCGCGCGCCGCGCTGAAGAAGCTCGAGGCGCTCGGCCTCGTCGCGCTCGAGGCGCGGGCGGCCGCCGACAAGCCGTCGTTCGACGCGCCCGCAGCGCGCGACACGCCGCCCGAGCTCAACGCCGCGCAGGCCGCCGCCACGCTGGCGATCGAGGGCGCGCTCGCCGGCGCGACGGGGCCGCACGCGTTCCTGCTCTTCGGCGTCACGGGCTCCGGGAAGACCGAGGTGTACCTGCGCGCGATCGCGGCCGCGCTCGCTTCGGACCGAGGCGCGCTCGTGCTCGTCCCCGAGATCGCGCTGACGCCACTCCTCGTCCGGCGGTTCCGCGCGCGCTTCGGCGACGCCGTCGCCGTGCTCCACAGCGGCCTCGGCCCGAGCGAGCGGCACGCGATG
>DASYCF010000926.1:0-4539 GCA_036500365.1 Byssovorax sp. | reverse complement strand
TGCGGGAGCGGAGCCGCCGTGATCGGGATGATGTGCGAGACGTGCACGCCGCGCTCGCGCGCCGACGCGACGGCCTTGGCGCGCTCCTCGGCGATGCGCTTCGCGCCGGCGGGGCCCTTCCCGGGCGGCGGCACGTCGTCGGGGATCGACGGCACGCTGCGGCGCTTGGCGACCGTCGGCTCGTTCGCGCGCGCATCGTCGACCGGCGGCGGCTCGGGCGATCGCCCCTGCGCGCTCGTCGGCTCTCCGGTGAACGGCTCTGCCAGCGCGTCGTCGATGCGCGGAGCGGGGGTGCGCGCGTCGCCGTAGCCGGAGATGACGGGCACCTTCGGCGCGGCGAGCGACGCGGCGGGGAGCTCGGCGCCCGGCGACGACGCGCTCGGCGGACGCGTCGAGCGGCGGAGCGGCGGGATCGAGCCGACGTCGCCGCGCGCCTCGCCCCACGCGCGGATCGCCTCCTTGCGCTCGGCGAGCTCGCGGCCGAAGGCGCGCTGCACGAGCTCGGCGACCTGGCGCGTCGACGCGACCTCGGCGCCGGCCGCCTTCTCGAGCGCCTCGGCGAGCTCGAGCGCGGTCTGGTAGCGCGCCTCGGGGTTTCGCGCGAGCGCGCGCGCGCACGCGGCGTCGAGCTCGGCGCCGATGCTCGGCACGATCGACCGGACGCTCGGGATCGGCAGCGTCATCACGCGCGTGAGCGTCTCGACCTTCGTCTCCGCCTTGAAGAGCCGCCGCCCGCAGAGCATCTCCCACAGGATGACGCCCATCGCGAAGAGGTCGGCGCGGTGGTCGAAGTCGGCGCGCTTGGCCTGCTCGGGCGCCATGTACGCGACCTTGCCCTTCAGCGTGCCGACGAGCGTCGACGAGAGGCGCGTCTCGGCGCGCGCGACGCCGAAGTCGGTGAGGCGCGCGCTCCCGTCGACGCCGATCAGCACGTTCGACGGCGAGACGTCCCGGTGCACGACGTGGAGCGGCTCGCCGCTCGCGTCGGCGAGCTCGTGCGCCGCGGTGAGGCCGGAGAGCGTGTCGAGCACGACGCGCAGCACGACCCCGCGCGGGATCTCGCTCTTCGTCACGGCGGCGTACGTCGCGAGGTCGAGCAGCGTGACGCCTTCGACGTACTCCATCACGAGGTAAAATCCGTCGCCCTCGCTCGTGCCGATCTCGAGGATGGGCACGACGTGCGCGTGGTGGATGCGCGCGGCGATGCGCGCCTCGTCGAGGAACATCTGGATGAAGTCCTCCTCGCGCGCGAGGTGCGGGTGCAGGCGCTTCACCGCGACGAGCCGCTGGAAGCCGCCGGCGCCCTGGAGCCGCGCGAGGAACACCGTCGCCATGCCGCCGGAGGCGACCTCGGCCATCAGCTCGTAGCGCTCGAAGCGCTTCTCGCCCTCGGCCACCGAGAAGAAGCGCGCGCGACGCGGCATGCCGGGCGGCGCGTCGGAGCCTGCGCGCGGGATCGCCGGCGCCGACGCGCGGCGCACGGGCGGGGCCCGCTCCGGCTCGGTCGTCACGTCGGCGCGGGCGTGCGCCGCCGCGTCGTCGTCGCGCGCGCGCGCGTCTACGTCGGGCTCGACCACGGTGAGCGCGTCGTGCACGCCCTCGTGCGGGCCGACGGCGGTCGTGTCGTCGTCGGCGCGCGCGTCGTCCGCCGCGCGCGGCCTCTTGTCGACGAACGTCGGGTCGTCGAACAGCAGGTCCGCGGCGCCCTCGCCCGGGCGGCGCCGCGACGACGGCGGCGGCCGCGGCCCGCCGCTCACAGCGGGCCTTCGGTGAGGCCGTGCACGAACTGGCGCACGTACGGATCGAGGCTCGCCTTCGCCTCCTCCGTCGTGCCGTCGAAGATGAGCCGACCTCGGTAGAGCATGCCGATGCGATCGGTCACGGTGAGCAGCCGATCGAGGTCGCTCGATACCATGATCACGGTCGCGCCGTCGGCCCGCTGCTCGGCGCGCAGGAGCTCGAAGATGCGCTGGCTCGTCACGGGGTCGAGGCCGGCCGCCGGCTCGTCGTAGAGGACGACCTCCGCGTGCGAGATGGTCGCGCGCGCGACGCCGACGCGCTTCTTCTGTCCGCCCGAGAGCCCGGACGGCATGCGGTCTTCGAACCCGGGAAGCGAGACGACCTTGAGCCGGTCGGCGACGCGCTCGGCGATCTCGTCTTCGCTCATCTGGAAGAGGCGCCGCAGCGGGAAGGCGATGTTCTCGCCGACGGTCATGTAGTCGAAGAGCGCGTTGTTCTGGAACAGCATGCCGAACTTGAGCCGGAACTTCTGGAGCTCGAGCTCGGTGAGCGCGTGCACGTCCTTGTCTTCGATGAGCACGCGACCCGAGTCCGGCCTCAAGAGGCCGGTGAGCATCTTCAAGAGCACGCTCTTGCCCGCGGCGCCGGGGCCGATGAGCCCATACAGACAGCCCTTCGGGACGGCGAGGTCGACGCCCTTCAGCACGGGCATCCCGTCGAAGGTCTTCCCGAGCCGCTCGACGCGAATGAGCTCGTCAGCCATCGAGACCGAGGCCGCGCGCGGCCCCCTCGCTCCTCAATTCGCGGCGAAGCGCGTGCGGGCGATGTCGAGCTTCGGGTTCGACGGGAACGAGAGGCCGCGCACGTGGCTGGCCACGCACGACGAGACGCCGCCGTTCGCGGGCGACGTCGAGACGGTGACGCCGACTGCGCGGCCGTTCTGCACGGCGGCGCAGATGTTGACCTCCATGCTCGAGGGCACGTTGCACGAGGTCATGTAGTTGCCGCGGTTCAGCACGGCGCCGAACTGGCCGGCCGTGAGGTCGGGCTGGCCGCCGCTCATCTTGATCTCCTCGACGTACTTCGCCTGCGCGCCCTCGCAGCTCATGCCGCCGCCGAGCACGGGGTAGCTGCCGCCGCCGGGGCGCGGGCCGCCCACGGCGCCGTGGCCGTTCTTCTGCCCGGCGAGGCCGCCGTCGACGTCGACCGCGACGGCCTGGTCGGCCTGCACGTCGCGCGTGACGTCGTGGTTCGCGCGCTCGCGCAGGACGACGCCGGCGATGACCGCGGCGACGAGTCCGACGGCGATCGCGCCGCCGAGGGCCTTGTACTGCGTGCCCTGCTTCTCCTTGACGACGGTCGCCTCGAACGCCTTCTTCTCTTCCTTGATGTCGCGGTTCAGCTTCGCCTGCTGGGCGAAGGGGGCGAACTCCTCCCACTCCGAGAGAAAGCGCTCGGCGCCGCTGATCGAGTCGCGCAGCACGTTCTCGCTCGTGAACGTGCCGGTGGCGAGCTGCTGCAGGAGCTCGACGGCCGAGAACGGCCCGTGATCCATGCCGTCCTTGATGACGACGTAGCGCGGGCGCGGGTCGGACTCGAGGCGCGCCTTGAGGTCGGTGAGCTGACGCGTCGGGTCGAAGGGCGCGGCCTCGCCGCCCTGCTTCTGGATGACGGCGTACGGCCCGTTGCCCACCGCCGCGAACTTCGGGACGTTGGGCGCCTTCGGGATGTAGCCGTGCGCGGGCATCTCGTTCGGCGGGATCATCGACATGCGGATGTCGACCTCGAAGTCGCCGTCCTTGTCGAGGTGCGAGGCGTCGGCCGCGGGCGGCGCGATCGACGAGCCGGGCGCGACCTGGTGCAGGGCCTGGGCGAGGGCGGCGAGGTCGGCCGGGCGGTGCTTCGCGTCCGACACGAGCGCCTTGCCGAGCACGGCCTCGAGCGCGGGCGGCATGTCGGGCACGACCTCGGCCGGCCTGCGCATCCCGGGGCCGACGCTCTCGCCCGTGAGCATCTCGTAGAGGAGCGCGCCGATGGCGAAGACGCTCGCGCGCGCGTCGCCCGCGCCGCCCTTGCGGATCTCGGGCGCGAGGCAGGCCTGGTCGTGCGGGTTCGTCGGCGGGTGGCCGGCTGCCGCGTCGATCACCTCGAGCGCGTTGCCGGTGAAGCGGAGCGAAGACGGGTGCACGTACACGGCGCCGCCGCGCCCGTGGAGCGAGGCGAGCTGCGTGCACAGCGGGACGATGAGCCCGACGGCGGACCGCACGTCGAACGCGCGGCCTTCACGGCGAGAGTCGAGCTCGGCGCGCAGCGTCCCAGCTTGCGCGACGCCCGCTCCCGCCGTAGCGCCTGGGATGGCCTGGGCCTGTTGCGACATGGAAGGCCACGTTACCTAGAAGCCGCCCCTCGCTCAATCCTGCACGAGCACGATCGCAGTGACCCTGCCGTCGCGGAGCGCGCGCGCATGCGCGCCGAGGAGCGCGACCGTATCGACGACGGACGCGGGCGGCGCGCGCCGTGGTGGAAAACTGCGCGGACAGCGCAGCGGCGGCGTCAGCGCTCGAGCTTGTTGGGGCTCGGCCGCTGGGCGCGCGCGTCTTCCTGGAGAATCGAGAACACGAGCCCGGCGCCGATCACCGGGATGAGCCAGATGATCTGCGTCTGCCAGACCTTCTGCTTCTTGTCGTACAGGCCGCTCTTGAAGACGCGCGCCGTGAGCCAAATCTGGAAGCCGACGACGGCGACCGCGAGCACGAGGACAAAAATTTCGAAGCCGCTCATCGAGGTGGCGACAAGCTA
>DASYCF010000925.1:0-8225 GCA_036500365.1 Byssovorax sp. | reverse complement strand
GCGACGTCGCGCGCGAGGTCGTCGCGCGGTACGCACACGCTCTCGCGCTGGCGCAGGACCGTGAAGAGATCGCCGGCGGGCGCCGCGCGGCGGAGGCGCGCGAACGCGACGGCGGCGACCGCGTGCGTCGGCATCGCCACCGTGTCCCTCGCGTACGCGGCGCAGATCGCGTCGCCGAGCTCGCGCGTGTACTGGCCGTCGCGCTGGGGATCGACGACGACCTCGCCGCTGCGGTCGGTCATGTACGTCGACGTGTCGACCGCGCGCCCGCGTCGATCGTGCGACACGCCTTCGTCGTCGACCGCGTTGCCGAAGAGATCCATCGGCTCCGAGAGGCGGATGACGACGGCGCCGTTCATGTCGAGGAGCTTCTTCGCGAACGCGGCCACGCGGCCGAGGCGCGACGACTCGTCGTCCTCGATGATGTACCGGCCTTTGCCCGCCTCGCTCAGGAAGTCGGCGATGAGCGTCTCGGCCTCGAGCGTGATCGAGTAGTTGATCGTCGCCGGCACGAAGTAGACCTTGCGCTCGTGCTTCGCGATGAGCGTGCGCGAGTAGGCCTCCATCGCGCTGCCGACGAGGCCGAGCTTGAGGCGCCGCTCGACGCCGCCCGACCTCGAGCGCGTGCCCCCCGGGAAGAAGAGCGAGTGGTAGCCGCGCTCGATCAGCACGCACGAGTACGTCTTCAAGACGTCCTTGTAGAGCGCGTGCCGGATGCGCCGGTCGACGCGGTACGCGCCGAGGTTGTGCATGAAGAACGACAGCAGCGGGTTCGTGAACAGGTTCTTTCCCGCGCCGTAGGTCGCCGGCGGCAGGCCCGCGCGCATGAGCGCGTAGCCGAACACGATCGAGTCCATGTTCGAGAGGTGCGTCGGCGTGTAGACCATCGTCGCGGTGCGCGAGAGGCGCTCGATCTTCTCGGTCGGCCCCTCGACGGCGACCTTGCCCGCCAGCGTCTCGCCGTCGAGCAGCGGCCGCGGATCCCTGAGCGCGGAGGCGAGCTTGCGCGGCGAGAGCAGCGCCGTCACGAGCGGGGGCACCATGCGCGCCGACGCGCGGTAGACGCGCGGGTCGAAGTTGCCGGCGACGTCCCACGCGTAGGTCTCGCAGAGGTCCTTCAGCTTCTGCCGGCGGCCCGACTCGTCCATCTTCGCGAGCGAGCGCGCGAGCTGCTGCCACTCGCGGAGGTGCTTCACGTCGTTCGGCCGCTTCGACGTCTCGAGGCGCTTGGTCTCGAAGTACGCGGCGTCGTTCAACGCGAGCAACGCGTCGCGGGTGCCGCGCGTCACGCGGTCGACGACCTCGCGCACGATGCCCTCGCGCGCGTCGTTGAAGCCGAAGATGGGTGCGCTCTCAGCCATGGGTCGCGCAGCGTCCCGGCGCGGGCCCCCTCGCGTCAAGGCGGAAGCGAGGCGCGCGATTCACTTCTTGTGCAAGAAGATCACGTCGAATTTCTCGCTGAGCTTGCCGGCGAACTCGAGCACGAGGCGGCCGGTGCTGGCTTTCGCGGGGTCACCGAGCGCATTCGCGACAGCGAGGTCTCGTGCGGGCCAGCCAACCGTCCCGTCTTTCAGCTCGAACGGGTACTCGAGGTGGGGCCCAGCGTGGTTGAGGCTTGGGTGAGCCCGTTCGAGTTCGGGGATGAACTCGAGCGCCTTCTTCCAGACCCGCTCTCCGCCCATCTTTTCCTCAAAGCGTCGCTGCCGCTTCAAGACGATCACCATCTGCGAAGCAGCGCGGTGGGATTTTCGCGCGTCTTCGAGCTGGATTGCACCAGACCTCAGGAGCGCAGCCTTCGCGAGCTTCTCGAGCGCCATCTGGAGCAACATGGCGAACACCGACGGCACGCTTTGGACGAGCTTCGCGCCGCTGAGATCCACCCGCGCTTGGGCGAGGTATGCGCCCGCCCATTCGTCCTCTGTGGCCATCGCTCAGGTGAGCTTCTGGAGCTTTTGGCGCTCCCACCCGGTGGGCAGGTGAAGCTCGTCGGCCTCGATCAGACGCCAGTCGTCCTCGCTCAACAGGACGATCACCGACGGAAACGGCACCTCGTCCCCGTGCGGCGCGAAGCGAAATGGCAGCACCTCGCCGGATGGCTCGAGGGAGCGCGTCACCTCGACGAGCCGCACCTCTTTGTCGTGGGGCGACAGGAAGACGTGCTGCGTCTCCCTGTCCTCCTCCACGTGTGCCCTGGCGAGATCGCGGGCGACCTCCTCGATCGTCTTCATGACCCCGAAGGTACCACGCCGTATCGATCGCGGATCTCGGCCGCCAGGCGCTCGAGGACCTCGCCCGCGTCGGCGCGCACGAAGAGCTCGAGGCCGGGCAAGAGGACGAGGCGGCTCCAATGCTCGGCGCCGGCGAGCGGGGTCGCGCGGGGCGCCGGCGCGGGCGGGGCGGGCGGCGGCGCGTCGAGGCGCGCCTTGATCGCGGCGAGGCGCAGGCCCTGTCGGCGGAGCGCTTGCACGGCGAGGAGCCGATCGAGGTGCGCCTGCGCGTAGCGCGTCCCCGGCCCGCGGAACGGCGGTGGCTCGAACACGCCCGCCGCCGATCTGGTGAATTGAGGTCAGCGCATCACGCGGCGCATGATGCGACCGGCGGCGCGCGCGCTGGTCCTGCGCGGCAGGAGGCGCGTCGCGAAGACGCCGAGGCGGTTCGCGGCGCCGGGCACGACGATCGACGCGCGGCCGAGGCCCGCGAGCGCAGCGGCGACGACGGGCGTGACGCTCATCAGCTTGCCGGGCACCTTCGCCGGGTCGACGCCGGTGTTCATCGGCCCCTCGGTGTCGGTGCCGCCGGGCGCGAGCGTCACGACGTCGACGCCGGACGCGCCGAGCTCCACGTGGAGCGCCTCGCCGAGCGCGAGGTCGAACGCCTTGGTCGCGCCGTACGTCGCGCTCCACGGGAGGCCTTGGAATGCCCCCGTCGACGACACGATCACGACGCCGCCGCGCCCGCGCGCCGCGAGGCGCGGGCCGAACGCGCGCACGATGGCGGCGGGCGCCTGGCAGTTGACCTCGATCATGTGCCGCACCGCCGCCGCGTCTTGCTCGAGGAAGCTGCCCTTCCAGCCGAGCCCCGCGTTCGCGACGACGAGGCCGAGATCGACGTCCGAGATCTCGGCGACGAGCCGCCCGATCGAGGCCGGGTCGGCGAGATCGTGCGCGCACACGCGCGCCTCGACGGCGTGCTTCGTCCGGAGCTCGGCGGCGAGCGCCTCGAGCCGGTCGCGGCGCCGCGCGACGAGCGCCACCGAGATGCCCAGCGCGGCGAGCTGCCGCGCGAGCTCGGCGCCGATGCCCGACGACGCGCCGGTGACGACGGCCCACGGCCCGTAGCGCTCGACGAAGCGCGCGCGCCGCGCGGCGGACCACGCGCTCACGCCTTGAAGCCGTCCTTGTCCTTGCGCACGGCGCCGAGCACGGTCGCCGCGTCCCCGCCGCCGTAGCGCGCCGCGAGCGCGGGCACCGTCACGCGCAGGAACGGGTTCGTGGCGAGCTCGTCGCCGATCGTCGAGGGCACGGTCGGCTTGCCGGCGGCGCGGAGGGCCTCGGCCTGGGCGAGCTTGTCCGCGACGGCGGCGTTGTCGGGCTCGGCGTGGCGCGCGAACTTGAGGTTCGAGACCGTGTACTCGTGCCCGCAGTAGACGCGCGTCTCCTTCGGGAGCTTCGCGAGCTTCTCGTTCAGCGACGTGTTCATCATCGCGGGCGTGCCCTCGAAGAGGCGCCCGCAGCCCGCGACGAACAGCGTGTCGCCCGTGAACACGCAGCCTTCGGCGACGTAGGCGACGGCGCCCGTCGTGTGCCCGGGGACGTGCAGCGCTTCGAACGAGAGGCCCGCGATCGCAAACGGCTTGCCCTCTTCGACCCTCTCCGTCTGCGCGGGGACGCGCCCCTCGTCGCTCGCGTGCGCGAAGACCGGCAGCTTCCCGAAGCGCGCGAGGAGCGCCTCGTTTCCGCCGACGTGATCGAAATGATGGTGCGTGTTCAAGACGCCGACGAGCTCGAGGCCCTCGCGCTCGAGCGCCTCGACGACGGGCCCAGCCTCCGACGGATCGACGACGAGCGCGTCGCTCGATCCATCGGCCGCGAGCAGGTAGGCGTAGTTGTCGGAGAGGCAGGCCACGGGGACGACGCGCATGCCCCGACCCTAGCAACGGCGGCGCGCGGCGCGCTCCACCAAATCGCCGATCCTCGGGACGGCTCCGGTGCCGCGTCGACACGCCGCGTGGACACGCGCCAGCCGGCGTCGGTATCCTCGTCGCGCTCGTGGCAGAAGAAGAGAACGTCGCGCCCGCGGAGGCGATCGGCCTCGACACCGGCCTCGCGCGGCTGTTCGCGTTCTGGGAGGGCGGGCGCGCGTCGTACGCGCTCGGTCCGCGGGGCGTCGTGCGCGTCGGCCGCGCCGCCGGCTGCGAGCTCCAGGTCGACCATCCCTCGGTCTCGCGCGTCCACGCGCGGCTCATCGGCGGCATCGTGCCCACGATCCGCGATCTCGGCAGCGCGAACGGCGTGCGCATCGGCGGCGTGCCCATCCGCGTCGGCGAGGACGTGCCGCTCGCGCCGGGCGAGGTCATCGAGCTCGGCGACGTCGTCCTCGTCGTGAAGGGCGGCACGCCGCGGCGCGAGCAGACGCGGCCGCCGAGCGGTCTCACCGGCCCGATGGAGGCCTTCGAGCGCCTCGTCGCGCACGTCGCCGCGAGCGATCTCGGCGTGCTCGTCGTCGGCGAGCCCGGCGTCGGCAAGGGCGTGACGGCGCGCGCGATCCACGCGCGCTCTCGCCGCGCGGCGAGGCCGTTCGTCGTGATCGACTGCGCGCGCCCCGAGGCCGAGGTCGAGCGCGAGCTCTTCGGCCTCGCGGAGGACGCCGACGTGATCGCCGCGGCCGACGGCGGCAGCATCTTCTTCGACGAGGTCCTCGCCGCGTCGCTCGCGACGCAGGAGAAGGTCGTGGCGTGGCTCGAGCGCGCGCGAGCGGCGGGCGTGCGCCTGATCGCGTCGACGAGCCGAGACGCCGAGGAGCGCGTCCGCGCGCGCGCCTTCCTGCGTGAGCTCTACCTCGCCCTCAACGGCGTCACGCTCGCCGTCCCGCCGCTGCGCGTGCGCCGCGGTGAGCCGATCAAGCTGGCCGAGGCCTTCCTCGCGGCCGCGTGCGCGCGCGCCTCACGGGCGACGCCGCGCCTCGCGCCCGAGGTCGTAGCGTGGCTCGCGACGTACGACTTCCCCGGCAACGTGCGCGAGCTCGAGGGCTACATGGAGCGCGCGGCCACGACGGCGCACGGACCGGTCGTCGCGCTCGAGCACCTCGGCGTCGGCGCCGGCTAGGACGGCTACTCCTCGACGACGCCGAGCAGGCTCGACAGCACCTCGGCCTGGGTCGAGAGCGCCGCGTCGTGCCGATCGATCCCGAGCCGCGCGAGCGAGGTCGCCTGCATCGTGACGATCGGCCTGAGGCCGCCGAGGGCCTCGGCCTGGACGCCGAGGAAGTTTCGCTGGAGGCGCCGCACCATCGCGAGCGCCGACGCGTACGCGATGACGTCGCCGTGGCGGGAGCTCGCGATGAGGCCGATGTCGTTCGAGTAGCGGAGCTTGATGACCGCCTTCGCCTTCTCGGGCTTGCCCGTGGCGAGATCCTTGTACTTGGCGGTCACGGTGAGCTCGAGCGGCTCGCCCGCGACCCACTGCGGGAGCGCGACGCGCGCGATCTCGGTCCGGGCTTCGCCGGCGAGCATCTCGCCGAGGAAGAAGAGGTCGCGATCGAGCTGCCCGGCCGCGGTGCCGCCCGACACCTCGATGACGCGCGCGGGCGCGGGGACGCTCGAGATCTCGAGCTCGACGTCGCCGAGCACGGGGTCGCCGGGCGGCGGAAAGACGCGCGCGATCGCGTCCTGCCGATCACCGAGGCGGCCGCCGGCGAGCGGGTCGGGCGAGATCTTCGCGAGCGCCTCGGCCGGGAGATCGTCGGGCGCGCCGACGGCGGTGACCTGAACGCCGTCTTTGATCAGCGCGCGCGCCTCGGCCTCGACCTTGGCGCCGCCCTGCGTGACGCCGATGCCGTCGGTCACGAGGACCACCTCGCGCAGCGGCGCCGACGGCTTGCTCGCGTCGAAGAACGCTCGCGCGTTGCGGAGGGCGCCGGCGAGATCGCGCCTGGCGTTCGGCGACGCGTGCGCGTTGTGCGCCACGATCCGCTCGAGCGCGGCGTGGAGCAGGGTCTGATGCGTGCCCGGGAGCGCGGGCAGCGCCGCGCGGCCGTGTGCGGAATCGACCACAGCCACCCGGTCACGCTCGCCCGCGTCGTCGATCGCGATGTCGGCGAGCGCGGCGGTGTGCGGATCGGAGCCGTCGAGCACGATGACCACGTCGGCCGTCGGCCGCGTGCGCGCCTGGGGGAACGCGCCCGGGGGCACGAGCGCGTCGACGCGCAGCAGGACCTCGCCGCCCCACGACGGGACGAGCGTGTCGCTCGAGCGGATGAGCACGAGCAGGCCATGACCCTGCACCGGCGTCGGCGACGACGTGCGGCGAAGCACGCCATCTGGCGGCAAGAGGAACCCCGTCGCCGGGCGCCACGGCTCGTTGACGCTCTTGCGGACGACCGCGTTCGGGATGTCGGTGCGGTCGAAGTACTGGACGCCGTTCGGCGTCATCACCGCAGCGCCGCTCGCGCCCTTCTGTTGAAAAGCGACCTGCCCGTCGTGCGTGAGGACGGGCGTGGCGCAGCCGGCGACGCCAAGCGCCGCCCCCACGACCGCCGCCGCCGCCAGACGAGTTCGCATCGTTTTCCCCGAGGCAGACACCGTACCACCCCCAGCCGCCGCCGTCCCGCCGCCGCCCTCGCGTCCCCCAGTCGCCATCGCCGTCGTCCACATCGTCCACGCGAGGACCAGGGATTCGCCCCACCCGGTGCACGTCGCCCCCGCGGTGCACGGCGCCCCACCCGGCGCACGTCGCCCCACCCGGCGCACGTCGCGCACGTCGCCCCCGCGGTGCACGTCGTGCACGTCGCCCCCGCGGTGCACGTCGCCCACGCGAAGACCGAGGGATTCGCCCCGCAAAGCGTCCCCGCTCGCAGAGCGGGACGCGCTAGGGCCGAAGCCCGCCCACTCCGCTAGAAGCGAGCGCAGCGAGCTTTTTGCGGAGAGGGCGGGATTCGAACCCGCGGATCAGTTTCCCGATCGCACGCTTAGCAAGCGTGTGCCTTGAGCCACTCGGCCACCTCTCCAGGTGGTTGCGAAAACGGGGCGCGGAGAGTCCCACCAAACCTCCGTCCCCACAAGGGGGATCGTCAACGAGCCTACTGCGGGGCGAGCTCGGCGAGGGCGGTGCCGTCGAGGCACAGGCGCAGCGCGTCGCCGCGGACGATGACGCCGGCGTAGGGGCCCGCGGTGCGGACGAGGGGCGAGAGGCCGCGCAGCGTGACCTCTTCGGTCGCTCCTACGGCGTCGACGGCGACGAGGCCCATCGGCTTTCCGGGGATCAACGGGTCGACCTCGACGACGAGCGGCGACGTCGCGCGAGGGCGACGGTCGTCGGGCGGTTCGGTGGGACGGGCGCTCGCAGCGAGCACGTCGGAGAGCCGCCGCGCCGTGGAGGCGTCCGACAGCAGCGTGATGCGCTTGGCTTGCCGCACGGGCAGCGCGTAGATCGCGTCGCCCGAGTCGAGCCAGAGCACCCGCACGAGGCCGGGTTCGAACGGAATGTCGACGGTCGCCGCGAGCCCGGTGCCGGGTGAGCTCGTCAGACGAATGGTGCCGCCGAGCCGATGCACGGCCTCGAGCGTCAGATCGAGGCCCACGCCACGCCCGGCGAGGAGGTCCGAGCTGTCGCGCGTCGTGAAGCCGGGCACGAAGAGGAGCGCGAGCAGCGTCGCGTCGTCGGCGGCGCGCGCCGTGTCGGCCGAGATCATCCCGCGCGCGATCGCGCGCGAGCGCACGTCGCCCACGTCGACGCCGGCGCCGTCGTCGCGGACCACGACGCGCAGGCCGCCGCTCCTGCGCTCGGCGACGAGCGTGATCGCGCCCACGCGGGGCTTGCCGCGCATGGCGCGCTCGGCGGCCGCCTCGACGCCGTGCGCGACCGCGTTGCGCGCCATCTGGAGGAGCGGATCGAAGAGCTGCTCGGCGACGCGCCGATCGATGCCCGTGTCCTCGCCCACGAAGAAGAAGCGGAGCTCGCGGCCGAGGCGGCGCGCGTCGGCGAGCGTCGCCGCTGCGACGCGCTCGA